>JBMOFG010000330.1:0-2910 GCA_049314415.1 Polymorphobacter sp. | reverse complement strand
CCGCCAGTGCCGCCTTGATGCCACCACAGCCATAATGGCCGCAAACAACGATGCGATCGATCATCAGCACCCCGATGGCGAAATCGATCACTGCCATGAGATTAGGGTCGGAGTGCTGCACCAGATTGGCGATGTTGCGGTGAATGAACAGCCCGCCTGGCTGCGCCTGGGTGAACTGGTCTGGCGACACCCGGCTGTCAGAGCAGCCGATCCACAGGAACACCGGCTTTTGGTCGGCAACATGGCGGGTGAAATGCTCGGGATCTTCGGCAATTTGTTCCGCCGACCAGGCGCGATTGTGCAGCATCAACTGCTTTACTTCATGCATGGCTGGCTCCTCAAGTTGCGCGGGCGCGGGTCAATGGCGCGTGGATCATCGGTGCGAAACGCCCGCGCCGGTCGCCCTTTATCACCACCCGCAGGTTGCGGAATGGCGCGCTTTTCACAAAGGCGTTGATGATATCGATGTTGTCGAGATCGACATAATTGGTCCCCGACAGGTCGACCAGCACGGTATGATTATCAGGCACCCGCGCCAGCGCGGCCTGCAACTGCGGCTTGTGGATGAAATACAGGTTGCGTCGCGCCCGCACCATCACCGATTCGTCGGTTTCGACATAGGTTATGACGTCGGCAAGGCTGCGCCACAGCACGAAACCCAGCCCGACCAGCAGGCCGATCATGATGCCGATCAGCAGGTCGGTCAGCAGGATCGCCACGACTGTCACCACAAAGGGAATGAATTGCGTCATTCCCTGCTGCCAGCGTTCGATAAACAATGTGGGCTTGGCCAGCTTGTAGCCAGTGGCGATCAGTACCGCGGCAAGGGCTGACAAGGGGATAAGGTTCAGCACAAACGGCACAAGCGCCACGCTCAACAACAGCCAGACCGCGTGCAATATCGTCGAAAGCCGCGAGTCCGCCCCCGCATCGACATTTGCCGAACTGCGCACGATCACCGATGTCACCGGTATCCCGCCGAGCATGCCCGACACGAAATTACCGGTTCCTTGCGCAAACAACTCGCGATTCTTGTCGGTAACCCGCCGCTTTGGGTCCAGTTCGTCAACCGCCTTGACGCTCAACAGCGATTCAAGGCTGGCCACGACCGCCAGCGTCAGCGCCGTCGTCCACACAAGAATGTTTGAAACCGCGCCGAAATCCGGCAACTGGAACAGCGAGAAGAACGCCGCTGGCGATTCCGAAACCGCGACATTAACCAGATGCGTCTGCGCCACCACCAGCCCCGGCGCAACGATCTTGAACAGCGCATTGGCGCCGATCCCGAAAGCCACCACCACAAGCGGGCCGGGCAGCAACCGCATCGGTCCGTGCTTGGGTCGCGCCTTGTCCCACCAGAACAGGAACGCCAGGCTGATCGCCGCGATCAGCGCCGCTCCCCAGATGATGTCATTGTTTAACATGTCGGCCAGCGTCGAAAGCGTGTTGCCGCCATCGCGCTGCACGAAACTGAAATCGCCTCCCGGGTCGCCGTCATAACCCACCGCGTGCGGCACCTGCTTGAGGATCAGGATTAGGCCGATCGCCGTCAGCATGCCGGTAATGACCGATGACGGGACGAATTCCGCCAGAATGCCGCCCCGCGTCAGGGAAAAGCCGATCTGGATGACACCGGCGAGGCAAACCGCCAGCAGGAACATCTCATAGCTCGGCAGGCGCTCGATGGCCGAAAACACGATTGCCGTCAGCCCTGCCGCCGGCCCGCTGACCGACAAGGGCGAACGACTGACAGCGCCGACAACGATGCCGCCGACAATCCCGGCGATCAGCCCGGCAAACAGCGGTGCACCCGATGCCAGTGCCACCCCGAGGCACAATGGCAACGCCACCAGTGCCACCACTATCGAGGCCGGCAGGTCGGAGCGCCAACTTGCAAATAATCCCGGTCTTGCATCAGCCGAGCTGATGCGCGTGTTCTGTTCCGACATGACTGCCCTTCTGTCGTATGAACGAAATGTCATCATAAACTACGTGTAATGTTGAGCGCAATCACCAATCTGTCTCGCCCGGCTTTGCGACAAGCCGCCCTGCCACCGTCACGGCCGATGGCGTACCAATGATCCCGACTGGCCTGGCCGATGCCAGCCGGCCAAGTCCTTCAATCCGTGACGATGCACGGCGAGCGAAACAAACCCGCTGATAAACAGACGTTGCCGAAACGGATCAGGCCCGCACCACGCAGCGAAAACCGATGTGACACGTAGAAGTGTCGATCGATTCGGCATGGCGCGCCGCCGGGCGATAGCGCTGGCAATAGCTTGGCGCGCAGAGGAAACTGCCGCCCTTCAGCACTTTCTGCGGGATCGGTGCTGCCGGATCGAGCCTGCCCGCCATCGGTCCCCGCGGGTTTGTCGGCACGCAGCATGCCTTTCCTGCATCTGCGGTGTGGCCGGGCTGGAACCAGTCCTGCGTCCATTCCCAGACATTGCCGATCATGTCGTACAGGCCATAGCCATTGGCCGGGAAGGACCCGACCGGCGAAGTCGCTTCCCAGCCATCCTCGCAAGCGTTGTGGTGGGGAAATTTGCCCTGCCAGGTGTTCGCCATGTGATTGCCACCAGGCCGAAAGACCTCACCCCAGGCATAGGTGGCGCCATCCAGTCCGCCGCGCGCCGCATATTCGAATTCGGCCTCGGTCGGCAGTTCCTTGCCTGCCCAGTGCGCATAGGCAAGCGCATCGCCATAGGCGACATGGACGACGGGGTGGTCGTCGAGCCCGGCCAGCCCCGAGCCCGGGCCATAGGGGGCGCGCCAATTCGCCTCCGGTTGCAGGCGCCACCATTGCGACCAGTCGCGCGTGTCGACCGGCCCGCGCGTCTTGCAGAACACCAGGCTGCCGGCGAACAGCATGTCGGGCCGCGCGCCGGGGTAATCGACAGCATCCGGGAC
>JBMOFG010000329.1:0-2918 GCA_049314415.1 Polymorphobacter sp. | reverse complement strand
GCTCAGCAAACCGCCGGCGTTCCCGTGGCTGGTTTTGTCACCGCCCTGCACACCAGGGCTATCGCGCTCAAGTGATAAATCGTGTCATCGAGCTTGATCGCTTCATTGCCGATGTAATTGGTCGCGGCGCAACCGATCGATGCGACCAGATACTGCCACAGATGGTCGCGTGCCTCACCCTGGGAGCGCTGCAGAAACAACACGATCAAGCCGGCAAAAACGATAATGGTCGACCAGTCATAGGCTGTTTCCATCGAATGTCCCTCCTGATCATTGGCGCTTTTACAACAGTTTGCGGCAATGTCGTCAACTTTACGTTCTGCGTTAAGGAATTCACCTTTTTTGTCATCCGGGGCTGCCGTGTGTCGGCAGAGACGGGATGGCTTACCGGGCGCCAAGCGACAGGGGGCAGAATGTGAATGATCTGCACTTTCGCGTTGAAACCGGCGCAGTCAACGCCGTCGGCAAGGCAGGTGTACCGCTCGATTTCGCTATTTTCATCGTCAGGATTGTTGAGCTTCTTGCGGTTCTGGCGAGTGGTGCAGCAGCCGTTTCACTCGTACGCGACACGCTGAGCGACGAAGCCGTTGCGGTTTACGCGCGGGTTGTATTCGTCGCTGCCATCGCTTTTGGTGTTCTGGCCGAAATGCTCGGCTGTTATGATGTCGACGCACAATTTTCACTGCGGCGTGCTTGGCAGCGGGTCACCACGTCGTGGGTCACGGTTGCGCTTCTCCTGATAACCCTCGGGTTCCTGCTGAAGTCTTCGGAGGCGGTTTCGCGTGGCTGGGCGCTTGGCTGGTTTGCCGCTGGCGGGCTGAGCTTGCTGGTGTTGCGGTCGGTTTCAACCCTTTGGGTCCGGCGCTTGAAAAGTCGCGGTACATTCAACCAGCGTGTCGCGATATTCGGTGCCGGTGTCCAAGGTCAACGGTTTGCCAAATATGTTCAGACGCACGACCGGTTGACCATTTCGCTGATCGGTTTTTTTGACGATCGGCGTGATGGCCGCATTTCTGCATCTGCAGAGAATGTGCCGGTGATCGGCAATTTGTCAGCGCTCATTTCGATGGTTCGTGATGGCCGGGTCGACCAGGTCGTGGTCGCCTTGCCGTGGGCGGCAGAGGCCCGGCTGCAACAAGTCGTAAGCCGTCTCGCACTGACGCCGGTAAAAATTCGTCTTGCACCTGATTTGGCCAGCTTCGTTTTCGCCAGGCGGCCGCTTGTCATGCTTGGTGAACTGCCGTTGATGACATTGTTCGATCGGCCGATCTCTGGTGTGGATGCGGCAATCAAGGCGGCCGAGGATGTCGTCCTGCCGTGGCTCATTCTGTTGTGTATCTGGCCCTTGCTGTTGGCCATCGCTGTCGCCATCAAGCTTGATTCGCCCGGTCCAATTTTCTTCCGCCAGCCGCGGGAAGGCTTTAATAACCAGACTTTCCGGGTTTATAAATTTCGTTCGATGTATCAGGATCGCGCCGAAATCGATGTCATCAACCAGGCCAGCCGCAACGACCCGCGTGTGACACGCGTCGGGCGATTCTTGCGGATGACCAGCCTTGATGAATTGCCGCAAATATTCAACGTGCTGCAGGGGGATATGTCGCTTGTCGGGCCTCGCCCGCATGCAGCGTCTACCCGCGCCGGCGGCCGGCTGTTCTCCGATGTAGTCAGTTCTTATGCCGCTCGCCACAAGGTCAAACCCGGCATCACCGGCTGGGCCCAGGTTTGCGGTTGGCGCGGCGAAACCGACACTGAAGACAAGTTGGTCAAGCGCTTCGAGCACGATCTTTATTATATCGAGAATTGGTCGCTCTGGCTTGATTTCTACATCCTGTTTCGGACCATCGGCTCGGTTTTATTGCCGCGCAATGCATTCTGACGCATCGGCTGCCCGACATATTGGCTGCTGATTTTATCGCGCCTTTGGCTAGCCTTACCAGGGCGTATCGAAGTTGAGCCCAAAGTGCGCGGCGTTTACGTCGGTCACCGCTCCGCCGTCGTTGCCTTGTGCTGTCTCTCAAATGCTGATGGCGCGGGTTTTTCCACAACCGACCCGGCATCGATGGTGGCGCGCTATGTCCTCGTTGTCCCTGGTCAAAGGCGGGGCGGGGTGGGATGCCGACCATGGTTGAAGTTGGCCCTGGTCAGGGTCGTTGGCAGGGCCTGTCGCGTTCCGCCGCAACAGTCCGTCACGGCGGTATTGGCAACAATTTGCAATTCAAGCTAAGCTTTGTAGCAATGACAAGAGTTTTTAGGCTTGTATTTAGACATATTCTTACTCTAAGACCCCGCAACCGTTGCTGCGTACGTATGTGCAGCAGTGCGGCGGCAACCGGGCGCTGGTAGCGGTGCGTTGGTTTTTCGACGTTGTGATCATTCAGAAGCCGACTTATGGCGCAGGGCTGTGTTCGGCAAAAAATATGAATTAGTTCTTTGAGGGCAAGATAATGCGTGAAATGGCCAACCCGATCGAACCCAAGCCGTCGCCGGCTGCCATGGCCAACACGATTTTGACCCGTACTGATTGGGAAACGGCGCGTGGAGCCGTCATCGCCGATCCGGGGCGCTTTCATGGCGACATCGCCGCCCGCAACCTGCACTGGCTGGTGCCGCAGCCGCAGGGCGCCGTTTGGATCAGCTTTAATGGCACCGGCTGGTCGGGCTGGGATGCCACGACGGCCGCCCCCGTTGTGGTCGATTTGCCGTCGGGATTCACACCCTGGTCGCGGGCCTTCAACGATGACGCCGCACCGCATTTCCGCTGGTTCGATGGCGCACGAACCAACTGCTGCTTCAACGAAGTCGATCGCCACGTCCTCGCCGGCCATGGTGCCGAGGCCGCCTTCATCTTCGAAGGTGACCGCTGGGACATGGCGCAGGACAATGGCCGCGGCGCGCCGGTCGACAGCTATGCCGTC
>JBMOFG010000328.1:0-2930 GCA_049314415.1 Polymorphobacter sp. | reverse complement strand
GCAGCGTCGCTGATTCGGGGCACATGCCCGAAACCATCGCCATGGTGCTGTGGGGCACCGACAATCTGAAGAGCGAGGGCGCGCAACTGGCACAGGCACTGGCGCTGATGGGCGCCAAGCCGCGTTTCGACAGCTACAACCGCCTGTCGGGGGCCGAGCTCATTCCGCTCGATCAGCTTGGGCGGCCGCGCATCGATGTTGTCGTGACGCTGTCGGGGGTGTTCCGCGATCTGCTGCCGCTGCAGACCCGCATGCTCGCCGAAGCCGCGCTGCTCGCCTCCCAAGCCGATGAACCCGAAGAGCTCAACTTCGTGCGCAAGCATAGCCTAGCGCATGCCGCCGAGCATGGCTGCGATATCGAAACCGCGGCGCTGCGGGTCTATTCCAATGCCGAAGGGGCCTATGGCGCCAACGTCAATTTGCTGATCGATTCATCGGGCTGGACCGACCCCGATGAACTCGCCGACTGCTTTGAGCGCCAGAAGGGCTTTGCCTATGGCGTCAAAGGCGAGCCCGTGCGCCAACCCGGGATGCTCGCCTCGGCGCTAAAGACGGTCGATTGCGCTTATCAGAACCTTGAAAGTGTCGAACTCGGCATCACCACAATCGACCAATATGTCGACACGCTGGGCGGCATCAGCCGCGCCATCACCCGTGCCAAAGGCGGCGAGGCGGCGCCCGTTTATATCGGCGACCAGACGCAGGGTTCGGGCAAGGTCCGCAGCCTTCAGGAACAGGTGGCGCTTGAAACCCGCACCCGTATCCTCAACCCGGTATGGCAGGAAGGCCTGCTCCGCCACGGTTACGAAGGCGTCCGCCAGATTGAGGCCGCGGTGACGACGACGATGGGCTGGTCGGCAACCACCGGCGAAGTCGATCCTTGGGTATACCAGCGCATAACCGAAGCCTATGTGCTCGACGACGAAATGCGCAAGCGTATCGCCGAGATGAATCCGCGTGCCGCTGCCAAGGTCGCCAACCGGCTGATCGAAGCGAGTGAACGGAACTACTGGTCACCCGACGCTGCCACGCTGGCAGCGCTTTACGCCGCCACCGACGCCATCGAGGACGCGCTGGAAGGCGTTTCCCTGCAAGCCGCATAAGGAACAGACATATGGGCCTTCTCGATCTCGATCGCACGATTACTCCCCCCGATGGCGAGGGCAGCCAGCAGGTGCAGCTCGATCCAAACCTGCGTATCGGCAATGCCAAGGTGTTCGCCGTTTACGGCAAGGGCGGCATCGGAAAATCGACGACATCGTCCAATCTGTCGGCGGCGTTTTCGCTGCTCGGCAAGCGGGTACTGCAAATCGGTTGCGATCCCAAGCATGATTCGACCTTCACACTGACCAAGAAGCTGATGCCGACGGTTATCGACGTTTTGGAAACCGTCGAATTCCACCACGAGGAGTTGCGCCCCGAAGACTATATGTTCGAAGGCTATAACGGCGTGATGTGCGTCGAGGCTGGCGGACCGCCGGCCGGAACCGGCTGTGGCGGCTATGTTGTCGGACAGACGGTCAAGCTGTTGAAGCAGCACCACCTGCTCGAAGAAACCGATGTCGTCATCTTTGATGTGCTTGGCGATGTCGTCTGTGGTGGCTTTGCGGCACCCTTGCAGCATGCCGAACGCGCGCTGGTCGTTGCGGCCAATGATTTTGACAGCATCTTTGCGATGAATCGCATCGTTGCCGCGATCAAGGCCAAGTCGAAGAATTACGAAGTGCGCATGGCCGGCGTCATCGCCAACCGCTCGGCCGCGACCGATGAGATCGACAGGTTCTGTGGCGCCACCGGTCTGAAGACGCTGGCACATTTCCCCGATCTCGACGCCATTCGTCGCAGCCGGCTGAAGAAGTGCACGATCTTCGAAATGGATTCGACTCCCGAGATCGAAGCCGTTTGCACTGAATACAAACGCCTGGCGGCAACGCTCTGGGCTGGCACGCCGGCGCTCGAGGCCAATCCGATGAAGGATCGTGACATTTTCGAGTTTCTCGGCTTCGAATGACCAACAGCAATGCCACGACAGTGATTTCGGGCTGGGACGCCAAGCGTCGCCGGCTCGAAGACTATTTTGACCGGACCGCGCTCGACGCTTGGACGGCGCTGACCAGCGACGCGCCGGTATCGAAGATCCGTGCCACGGTACGCGCCGGGCGTGAGGACATGCGCAATATGCTGTTGTCGTGGCTGCCGCAGGACCTGACTGGGCGGCGGGTGCTCGATGCCGGTTGCGGCACCGGAGCGCTGGCCTTTGAAGCAGCGCGGCGCGGCGCCGATGTCGTCGGCATCGACGTATCGCCGCAGCTGATTGCCATTGCCGACAAACGCACCCCCGATGACCTGCGCGGCCAGTTGCGCTTTCTTGCCGGGGACATGCTCGATCCGGCGCTCGGCCACTTCGACCATATCGTTTCGATGGACGTGCTGATTCATTACGAGGCCGACCAGATCGCCACGGCTGCTGCCGGGCTTGCCGAGCGTGCCTCGCAAAGTCTCGTGTTCACCTTCGCGCCCGGAACACCGCTGCTGCGCACTGCGCGCGCTATCGGACAGTTCTTCCCGAAATCGGACCGTTCGCCGACCATCATTCCGGTTGGTCATGATTATTTGCGCGCCCGCATGAGCCGCAGCCTGCCCAAGGCAACACTGGGCCGTGACCAGCGTGTCAGCCGCGGCTTCTATACCAGCCATGCCCAGGAAGTGCTGACGGCATGAGCCGGGGAACGCGCCTGTGGAAAAGGATCGGGACCCAATTCCTGCCTTTTGCCGATGCAGCGACAACCGAATTGCCATTGTCGCGCCTGTTGCGCTTGTCGTTGTTCCAAGTCTCGGTCGGGCTGGCGATGGTGCTGCTCAACGCGACGCTCAACCGCGTGATGATCGTCGAATTGAAGATTTCGGCGACAGCGGTGGCGATCCTGGTT
>JBMOFG010000327.1:0-2941 GCA_049314415.1 Polymorphobacter sp. | reverse complement strand
GAAGGATCGGTGTTGGTGTCGAGGATCGCCACGACCGGGATGCCAAGAACATTGGCTTCCTTGACGGCCAGCTCTTCCTTGTTGACGTCGATGATGAAGATGACATCGGGCAGGCCGCCCA
The DNA here is from genome assembly GCA_049314415.1 of Polymorphobacter sp. GTDB lineage: Bacteria > Pseudomonadota > Alphaproteobacteria > Sphingomonadales > Sphingomonadaceae > Sandarakinorhabdus. Next base: position 2,820 of record JBMOFG010000327.1, on the reverse strand, counting down.
TGTCGCGAATGCCGCCGAGCGACAACTCGAACTTGTCACGCTCGCGGGTGAGCTTGAGAATTTCCTTCTTTGTCAGGCCGACCGTGTCGCCCGCCAGCTGCTCTTCGAGCTGCTTGAACTTCTTGATCGAACCGCTGATGGTCTTCCAGTTGGTGAGCATGCCACCGAGCCAGCGATGGTTGACATAATGCTGGCCGGAACGGCGCGCCGCTTCGGCGATCGGATCCTGCGCCTGGCGCTTGGTGCCGACGAACAGCACCTTGCCACCGGCCTGGACCGTGCCGCGGACGAAATCGAGCGCGCGGGCAAACAGCGGTACGCTCTGTGACAGATCGATGATGTGGACGCCGTTGCGGTCACCGAAAATGTAAGGCTTCATCTTCGGGTTCCAGCGATGGGTCTGGTGGCCGAAATGGGAGCCGGCTTCCAAAAGCTGCGCCATCGTGACGACGGGTGCCGCCATAGTTCTTCTCCTCTATCCGGTTGGACCGCTGCAGGAGATGTTCGGCTGTGACACCGACACCGGATGGGTTGCCCCTGCATGGGGTTTCCGGCGTTATTGCCGGAAGGCGGGCCTTAGCGACAGGGGCCGTCCGGGTCAAGCCGGCGCGATACTCACTTTGCCAAAGTCACCTTCAGCAGCTTGCCGTCAGGGGCATCGGTGACCAGCCACAGCCCGCCGTCCGGGCCTTCGACGACGTCGCGGATGCGTTCCTTGCGGTCGCTGAGCAGGCGTTCCTCGCCGACGACCTTGTCGCCTTTGAGCACCAGTCGCACCAGCGATCGGACCGCCAGCCCGCCAATGAGGATGTTGCCGCGCCATTCGGGCACCATCTTGCCACTGTAGACGACCATGCCGGACGGCGCGATCACCGGGTCCCAATAATAGACCGGCTGTTCCATGCCGGCCTGCTGCGTGATCGCGGCGCCAATCGGCGCGCCGGTATATTCTTCGCCAAAGGTGATCGTCGGCCAGCCATAATCCTTCGCCTTGACGACGAGATTGAGTTCGTCACCGCCCTGCGGCCCCATTTCGGATTCCCACAACCGGCCCTTGGCATCGAGCGCCGCGGCGAGCACGTTACGATGGCCGTAGCTCCAGATTTCGGGGCGCGCGCCCGGCTTGCCGACGAACGGATTGTCCTTGGGAATGCTGCCGTCGCGGTTGATGCGGACGATCTTGCCGAAATCGCTGGCAAGGTCCTGCGCCTGTACCCGGCCCGGCAGTTTCGAGCGTTCGCCCAGCGTCACGAACAGCGCGCCGTCGGGAGCGAACACCAGCCGGCCGCCGAAATGCTGCACCGAATCAAGCGTCGGCTGGACGCGGAAAATCACCTTCACATCGGTCATCATCGGCTGCGGGCCATCGACGAGCACGCCGCGCGCCACGGCAAGGCCATTGCCGCCGTCGCGCGGCTCGGCATAAGTCCAGAACACCGTGTTCGGCGCTTCGCCGCCGGGCGGCAGGGTGATGCCCATCATGCCGCCCTGCCCGCGCGCATCGACCGGCGGCAACCCGGCAATGGCCGGCGAAATGCTGCCGTCACGCCCGATGATGCGGATGGCACCGGGGTTCTTCTCGGTCACCAGCGCACGGCCATCGGGCAGCAGCGCGATGCCCCAGGGGCTTTTCAGCCCGGTGGCGACTTCGGTGACGGTCAGATTGGCCACCGTGGTAACCGCTTCGGCGCGGGTCTGGCCGGCAAAGACGGGCTTGAATTCGGGGACATTGGGGGCGCGGCCGGGCACGGGATCGGCGCAGGCCGGCGCGGCAAGGAGCAGGGTCGTGGCGAGGACAAGGACGCGCATGGGGAAACTTCCGCTGGAATGGTGACCGGGATTTAGCGCAAACGCGCGAACGTGTCGCGGGGTTACTAATGGGCGCAGTCATGCGGCTGCGTCAACCGAGAGCGTCGCGGCAAAGCCGCGCCGTCACGTCAGACGGGTTCGGCGCGCAGGCGCGCGCGCCGCCCCGCTGGCCGAGCTTGCGCCTGTCGGCGCTTAGCGCAGCGCTTCAATGCTGCGTTTCGGGCATCCGCACGACCAACCCGTCGAGGTCCGCCGACGCATGGATCTGGCACGCCAGCCGGCTGTTCGCTTCCCGCCCGTCGGCGAGATCGAGCATATCGGCTTCCATATCGGTCATCGCGCCGGTCATGCGCAGCCATGCCGGGTCGATATAGACATGGCAGGTCGCGCAGGCGGCATTGCCGCCGCAATCGCCGTCGATGCCCGGCACGCCATTGCCGAGCGCGCCTTCCATCAACGACATGCCGTCGGCCACATCAATGGCATGCTCGGTGCCGTTGAATTCGATATAGGTGATCTTCGCCATGACGCGTCCTGATACTGGATGTTAAAGGTAAGATCAGGCCGGAATGCGGACCATCAGCGACTTATAGCCCTTCACAAACGCCGAAGGCACGCGTTCCGGTTCGCCCATCACTTCGATGGTGTCGAAGCGCTTGAGGATTTCTTCCCACAAGATCTTCAGCTGCAATTCGGCAAGGCGGTTGCCGACGCAGCGATGGATGCCGAAGCCGAACGACATGTGCTGGCGGGCGCGCGGCCGGTCGATGATGAAGGCATCGGGGTTTTCGATCGCGCGTTCGTCGCGGTTGCCCGAGACATACCACATGATGACCTTGTCGCCCTTGCGGATATGCTGGCCACCGAGGATCGTGTCCTCGAGCGCGGTACGGCGCATATGTGCCAGCGGGGTCTGGTAGCGGATGATCTCGGAAACCAGCGATTCGACCAACGCCGGATTTTCGCGCAGCTTCTTGAATTCCCCAGGATTGTCGCTGAGGAACTTCAACC
>JBMOFG010000326.1:0-2959 GCA_049314415.1 Polymorphobacter sp. | reverse complement strand
AACCCGTCTGACGCCAGCCTGAGCTTTGCCCAAGCCTCTTGCTTCTTTCTTTCTTTTTTGCCTCTGCCAGTATCGACGCGCCGGTGAATGCGCCTCGCCGGCGCGCGGGCGGCGGCGTGGTTCGACCTCTTTGCAAATCGCAGCTGGCGGCGAAAAAACCGGGTCCCGGGTCAAGCCCGGGATGGCACACAGACCTATGAAACCGTTCCCGTCGTCTTGCGCATCGCGCCGGCCACCTCGGGCGGCATGTATTTCTCGTCATGTTTGGCGAGGATGGTTTCGGCGGTGAATACGCCGGATACCGGGTCGATCTTGCCTTCGGCGATCACGCCCTGCCCTTCGCGGAACAGGTCGGGCAGGATGCCGGTGTAGCTGACCGGCAGGGTCTTGTTGTTGTCGGTCACGATGAAGGTGACGGTTTCGCCTTGCTTCACCAGCGAGCCCTTTTCGACCATGCCGCCCAGCCGGATGGCTTCGACCGGCGGCGCTTTGCCGGCCAGATCCGACGGGGCGTAGAAATAGGTTGCCTTGTCGCCCAGCGTCGAAAATGCCAGCGCGCCGGCACCGCCCAGCGCCGTCATGGCGCCGATGACGAGGTAAAGCCGCTGGGTCTTGGCCTTAATCTTCATGGGAAATCTTCATTTGTGCTTCAAACCCTCGGCGCGCTTTTCGGCGGCGCGCATCGAGGTCCAGGCCCAGCCCAGCAGTGCGACCATGCCGCCGATGGTGACTATATAGGCCGGCCAGATATAGGAGGCCCACAGGTCGGGGCGCGCGACAATGCCTTCGATCATGCGCGGCTCCTCATGCGACAGCCTCCGCCAGCCGGCGCGAGCGCGCCTCGACCCGCTGTTCGGCGAGCATGGCGCGCATCCGCATCAACACGATCGCGGCGAACAGACAACTGAAACCGGCGACCGAGACGAGCAGCGGCGTGAGCATTTCGGGTGCCATCGCCGATTTGCCGCCGATGACGCTGATGCTCGACCCCTGGTGCAGCGTGTTCCACCATTCGACCGAATATTTGATGATGGGCAGGTTGATCGCGCCAACCAGCGCGAGGATGGCGGCACCCTTGCGCTCGCCACCCTGTTCGCCTTCCGACGCCGACAGCGCCAGATAGCCGAGATACAGGAACAGCAGCACCAGCACCGAGGTCAGCCGCGCGTCCCACACCCAATAGGTGCCCCACATCGGCTTGCCCCACAGCGCGCCCGACATCAGGCAGATGGCGGTAAAGGCGGCACCGGCCGGCGCAATCGCCCGCGCCGCGATGGTGGCGAGTGGGTGGCGCCAGATCAGCGCCGTGGCTGATGCGATGGCCAGCCCGAGATAGCCGCCCGAACCGAGCCAGGCGGCGGGCACATGGACGTACATGATCCGCACGCTTTCACCCTGCTGGTAATCCGGCGGGCTGGCGAACAGGCCGATATAAAGCCCGGCGATGGTGAGGATCAGCCCGAGCGACAGCGTCAACGGTGTCGCCCAGCGGGCAATGCGCAGGAAGCGCGCGGGGTTGGCGAAACGATGCATGCGCACGCTTCTAGCACGCGGGCGCGGCGGGGGAAGGGGGCGTGTTGGCGCGGGGGACGGTGACATCGTGCAACATTGCAATTCGGTAATGTTCGCGCTATCCGGCGCGCACCTCTTGTCCGGAGACCCCCGTGTTGCGCTCCCTGCTGCTTGTTCCTGTTATTGCCGTCACGCTGGCAGCGTCCGCCACCGCCCAAGGTGTGGCCCCCGGCGTACCTCCCGGGGCGCAACGCCCGGCCCTGCCCACCCCCAAGGCCTGGACCCTGACGCTGGCGGTGGCGCCGGTGTACGCTCCGGCATGGCAGGGCAGCGCTGATCAGGCGCTATCCGTGTTTCCCGATATCCGTCTCAACTATCGCGATGCGGTGTTCTTTTCGATCCCCGACGGGCTGGGCTGGAACCTCGTCAATCGCGACGGCTGGAAGCTGGGGCCGCTGGTCAAGCTGCGCTTCGGGCGCCGGGAAAGCACCGGCGGATCCCCTTTTCTGGTGGCCGGTGGCAGCACCGCGCTGCGCGGCATGGGTGAGGTCGACCTTGCGGGCGAAGCCGGCGGTTTCGCGCAATGGGCCTTCGCCGGGCGCAAGGGCCGCATTCGCGCCGAGGTGCGGCAGGGCTTTGGCGCCCATGAAGGCGTTGTCGCCGATGTCACCGCCGGCTGGAGCGACCGTTTTGGCAAGCCGACGGCGCCGTGGATTTGGTCGGCAGGCGTGCGCAGCACCTTTGCCGGCGCAGATTATGTGCAGACCTATTTCGGTGTCACGCCCGAACAGGCGCGCGCGACGGGCCTGCCCGTCTATCGCGCCGGCGGCGGGCTGGTATCGACCGGCGCCAACGCGTCGCTGACCCGGCCGCTGGGCCGGGGCGGCCGCGACGGCGCGGTGACGCTGTTTGCCGGTTATGACCGGCTGGCCGATACCGCGACCGCTTCGCCGCTAATCAGCGAACGCGGTCGTCATGACCAATTCTCGCTGGGGCTGAGCTATGGCTACCGCTTAAGCTGGGACTGAGGCGGCTTTGGGAGCGGCGGACAACGACCGGCCTCAGCGTGGCGCTATCACCATCAGCATCTGCCGGCCTTCCATCTTCGGCGTCTGCTCGACCTTGGCATAATCGGCCGAATCGTCGCGGACGCGTTCAAGAAGGGCGAGGCCCAATTCGCCATGCGAGAGTTCGCGACCACGGAAGCGAAGGGTGAGCTTCACCTTGTCGCCTTCCTCGATGAAGCGTTGAACCGCCTTCATCTTGGTGTCGTAATCATGGTCATCGATATTCGGACGCATTTTGATCTCCTTGATCTCCTGCGTCTTCTGGTTCTTGCGCGCGGCGGCGGCCTTTTTCTGGGCCTCGTATTTGAACTTGCCGACATCGAGGATCTTGCACACCGGCGGATCGGCGCCGGGAGAGACCTCGACAAGGTTCAGCCCCA
>JBMOFG010000325.1:0-2967 GCA_049314415.1 Polymorphobacter sp. | reverse complement strand
GACGCGCCGGTGTTCGAGTTCCGCCTCCTTTTCGCGCTGCTTGCGCTCCGCCTCAATGCCGACAATAAATCAACAGTCCAGAGGGAGGCCATCGCATGACCGAAACATTCGACGCCATTGTTGTGGGCGGTGGCCCGTCAGGCGCCACGGCAGCCGATGATCTCGCCCGCGCCGGCCGCAAGGTGCTGCTGCTCGATCGCGCCGGGCGCATCAAGCCGTGCGGCGGTGCGGTGCCGCCGCGACTACTCAAGGATTTCGAAGTGCCGCTCGAGCAGTTGTGTGCGCGGGCCACCTCGGCGCGCATGGTCGCGCCGTCGAACAAAGCCGTCGACATGCCGGTCGGCGACGGATTCGTCGGCCTTGTTGATCGCGAAGTTTTCGACGAGTTTCTGCGGGTGCGCGCGACTGCCAACGGCGCGACGCGCATTGACGGGACATTCGAAGCGCTCGAGCGCGATGCCGATGGCGTCGCCGTCGTATGCTATCGCCCCAAGGACGCGCCGCGCGGCAGCGTGCCCATCAAGGTGCGCGGCAAGGTCGTTATTGGCTGTGATGGCGGCAATTCGGCGGTGGCGCGCGCCGCGCTGCCGGCCAACGAAAAGGTCCCATTTGTTTCAGCCTATCACGAGGTCATCGAATCGCCGCCAGAAGGCTTTCGCGGCTTCGAAGGCGGTCGTTGCGATATCTTCTATCAGGGCAATCTGTCGCCGGATTTCTATGCCTGGATCTTCCCGCACGGCGACAAGACCAGCGTGGGTGTTGGCAGCGCGGTCAAAGGCTTCGCTATGCGCGATGCCGTGGCACGGCTGCGTGAACAGACAGGGCTCGACGCGTTCAAAACCATTCGCGTCGAAGGCGCGCCAATTCCGCTTAAACCCCGCAAGCGCTGGGACAATGGCAAGGATGTCATCGTCGCCGGGGATGCCGCCGGCGTGGTGGCGCCGGCTTCAGGCGAAGGCATTTATTATGCGATGACCGCCGGCCGGTTGGCAGCGGAATCGGCGGCCGAGCTGCTGCGCACTGGTGATCCGGCCGCGCTGAAGACAGCGCGCAAGAAGTTCATGAAGGCACATGGCCAAGTCTTCATGGTGCTCGGGATCATGCAATGGTTCTGGTATCGCAGCGACAACATGCGCGAACGCTTCGTCAAGCTGTGCCAGGATCCCGATATCCAGCAGCTGACCTGGGAAGCCTATATGAACAAGGAACTGGTGCGCAAAAAGCCGATGGCGCATGTCAAGATTTTCATCAAGGATACCAGACAATTGCTCGGTGCGCTGTTTTCGGGGGGCAAGGCCGGCCCGCCAGCGAACAGTGGTGCCCGGACCTGATGCGTTACTGGTGAGGGGGTTGTCATGATTGTCGGTCGATGGTTACTGCCGGCGTCGGTAGCAGCGCTGGCAATGGCGTTCATTGCCGCGCTCGGCGCTACGATAACCCAACTCGGTCCCTGGTATCGCTCGCTCGAACAACCGCCCTGGGCGCCGCCCGATATGGCGTTCGGCCCGGCATGGACACTTATTTTCGCGCTCAGCGCCATGTCCGCAGCAACGGCGTGGATGGCAGCGCCCGACCGAGAGAGCGCTGATGGCCTGCTTGGCCTCTATGCTTTCAACGGCTCGCTCAATCTTTTGTGGAGCTTTATCTTCTTCCGTCTGCAACGTCCCGATATTGCCGCGGTCGAAGTCTGGTTTTTGTGGGCATCGGTGGCACTGCTGATCGTCAAGTGCTGGCGATACTCGCGCCCGGCATCGATTCTGCTTTTTCCCTATCTCGCCTGGGTGGCTTTTGCTGGCGTGCTGAACGCGGCGGTGGTGGTGCGCAACCCGCCGTTCGGGTGACCGACAACTCCGGACGAAGGGGACGACGGCGCCTGCGCCGCCAACGCCGGCCATGGACGGGCAGGCGCTGGAAGAAATCGCAAGAACGTACTGCAGATTCAGGCGCAACGGCATTGCGCATGATGCCGGGCTTGCTACGGGTCGACATCGCTTTTCATTTAGAGGTTTCATGCGCCATCATCTGCTGATCGCCGTTGCCCTGCTCCTGCCGGGGCCCCTCTCTGCTCAGACAGCGCCGGCCGCAGAGAACATGGCCGTAAGCCCCGACGCGCAGCTTGCTGCCTTTTTTGATGCCGTCGACAAGGCGCAATTGGCACGCAGTCCGCAAGGACAAAGCTATCGCGGCATTAAAACCGACCAGGATAAATGGAACGACAACAGCGACAGCGCCGACATCGCCGAGCATGCGGCCGGGCAGCAATCGCTGGCCGAGATGCGGGCACGCTTTGCGAAGGCCGATCTCAACCCGGCCTCGCGGCTGTCGTTCCGTCTATTCGAAAAACAGATGCTGCGCCGCGATGCCGGCTTCAAATATCGCCGCAACGATTATGTCTTCGATCAAATGAATGGTGCACAATCGCGCTATCCGGCCTTTCTCATCAACATCCACCGTATCGGCGACGTGACAGATGCACGCGCCTATGTTTCACGACTGGAGAAACTCGGGGTGGCGCTCGACCAGGATATCGCTGAAAGCGAAATTCGCGCCACCATGGGTGTGATGCCGCCGAAATGGGTCTTTCCTTATGTCATATCGGACGCCCGCAACACATTGAAAGGGCAACCTTTCGACGCGGGTAGCGAGGATTCGCCGCTGCTCGCTGATTTCAAGACGAAGGTCAGCAAACTCGATCTTCCTGCCGCCGATCGCGACGCGCTGGTGGCGGCCGCCACGACGGCGCTGCTGACCAGCGTCAAACCGGCTTATGAACGGCTGATCGCCAGCATGAACGCGCAGGAAAAGCGCGCCGGCAACATCGACGGCATCTGGCGGCTGAAGGACGGCAAAGCCTATTACGCTGCGAATCTTGCCTCCTACACGACGACTAACCTCAGCGCCGATCAGATCCACGACCTTGGCTTGGCACAGGTCGCGCGTCTCCAGGCAGAGATGATGGAGATCGCC
>JBMOFG010000324.1:0-2975 GCA_049314415.1 Polymorphobacter sp. | reverse complement strand
TCTGCTGAGTTATTTCGTGGCTGTCGTCGATCGCGGCAACATCAGCTTTGCCGCCGAAACGATGAACCAGGACCTCGGTTTCACCGCTACCGTCTATGGCTTTGCCGGCGGGGTGTTCTTCGTCAGCTATGCGCTGCTCGAAATCCCCTCCAACGTCGCGATGATGCGCTTCGGCACCCGCGTCTGGCTGACCCGTATCATGGTCACCTGGGGGGTCATCTCCGCCGCCACGCTCTTCGTGCAGACGCCGCTGCAATTCTACATCCTGCGCTTCCTGCTCGGCGCGGCGGAGGCCGGCTTCTTCCCCGCCATCCTGTTCTACGCCAGCCTGTGGTTTCCGGCGCAATGGCGCGGCCGCGCCGTCAGCCGCTTCTATGTCGCGCAACCGGTATCGCAGATCGTCATGGGGCTGGTCTCGGGGCCGATCCTCGGTCTCGATGGCGCCGCCGGGCTGCACGGCTGGCAATGGCTGTTCCTGCTCGAAGCGATCCCGGCGATCCTGATGGGCCTCATCATCTGGAAGTTCCTGCCCGACAGCCCGGCGCGCGTCGGCTGGCTCGCCCCCGACGAACGCCGCTGGCTGACCGAAAGGCTCGCCGCCGATGCCGCCGCCAACCCTGGCACTTCGCACACCAGCGTGCTGCGCGCCATCACCGATCGCCGCGTGCTGCTGTTCGGCGTCGCCTGGCTGTTCTTCGCCGGCGCCGGTAACGCCTATCTCGTTTCGATGCCACAGATTCTCGGCGCCAAATCCGGGCTCGCTGCCGATACCATCGGCCGGGTCATCGCCATCGGCGGCGCGCTCGGTGTTGCCGTCATCATCGGCCTCGGCTGGCAGTCCGACCGCCGGCAGGAACGTTTCCGCCACGTCCTCATGCCCTGGGTCATCACCCTCACTGCCATAACTGTCCTCGCCGTCACCACAACACCCGCGGTCATCATCATCGCCGCGTTGCTCGTCGCCGGTGCCAACCTGCCCTCGCAACCCGTCTTTTTCAGCGCCTTGTCCGAAACCCTCCATGAACGCCACCGCGCCGTCGGCATCGCCGCGGTCAACACCTTTGGGCAATTCGGCTCGTTCATCGGGGTCAGCGCCTTCGGCGTCGCCCGCGATGCCTCGGGCAGCTACGACCTCGGTCTTGCCGCTGTCGGCCTCTGCATGCTGATCGGCGTGCTGATCCTCGAACGCCTCCGGCGCGAAACCGCTTCCCCTCGCCGCCGATCCCCCATAATCATGCCGCAAAATCAAAGGGCAGAACCATGAAGCAGATCCGCACGCTCTCCGTCGCCGCCGTCATCGCGGCGCTCTTCGTTCCCGCAGTCGCACAGGCGCAGGCCCCGGTCACGGCCACTGCCACTGCCGCAAGCGAAGACGCCCGCCTCACCGCCTTTCTCGATGCCGAATTCGCCGAATGGGTGAAGATCAACCCGCAGCTCGCCACCCGCCTCGGCAGCAAGAAGGGCGGCGACAAGTGGAACGACATCGGCGACGCCACTGCCTCCGCCCAGGTCAAATGGCGCCAGGCCAGCGCCGACCGCATGAAAGCGCAGTTCGACCGTGCCAGGCTTTCACCCGAAGCCCGGGTCAATTACGACATCTGGGCGCTCGAAGCCGATCGCGCCGCCCTGTCGGAAGCCAACCGCCTCTATCGCCCGCCGCTGTATTCGCGGCTCTATTCGGCGCACAGCCAGTTGCCCGACTTTCTGGTCAACACCCATAATGTCGCCGATGCCGCCGACCTGACCAACTATATCGGCCGGCTGCGCGGCATCCCCGCCGTGCTCGATGTAGCCATCGCCCGCAGCAAGGCCAGCGCCGCCGCCGGCATCCGCGCGCCGAAGTTCCAGATCGAAACCATCATCAGCGGCAGCGAAAGCCTGACCAGCGGCGCGCCGTTCGGCGCCGGCCCCGATGCGGCGCTATGGGCTGACGTCAAGAGCAAGACCGAAGCACTCGTCACCGCGGACAAGTTGCCGCGCGCCGAAGCCGATGCGATGCTCGCCGAAGCGCGCGCCGCCATCCTCGGTCTCAAGCCCGCCTATGACCGCGTCATCGCCTGGGCAAAATCGGAATTGCCGACCGCGCCCAGCGGCAAGGTCGGCGCCATCACCCTGCCCGGCGGCGCTGCCTATTATGCCAATGAACTCAAGCTCAACACCACCACAGACCTCACCGCCGACCAGATCCACAGCATCGGCCGCAAGGAAGTCGCGCGCATCGAGGCCGAACAGGATGCGCTGGCGCAATCCGCCGGCTTCAAGGACCGCAGCGCCTTTTACACCGACCGCGCCACCCGTTTCCCGCCGCGGCCCTATGACGATGCCGCCCGCGCGGCATATCTGAAAACCGCCAACGACTTCGTCGCCCACACCCGCACGCTGCTGCCGAAATTATTCGGCACGCTGCCGGCCTATGGCATCGAAGTCGTCCGCGAGCCGGCGTTCAGCGAAGTTGCCGGTGGTGCCGCCCATGCCTCCGCCCCCAGCCCCGATGGCAAGCGCCCGGCGCGCACCTTTGTCCATCTCGTCGGCATGACGCCCGATCCGGCAGCGCTGTACACGCTGATGTGCCATGAAGCGGTGCCCGGCCATAACACCCAGGGCGACATCCAGGTGCGCCAGAAAGGCGGCCCCAGATTCCGCTCGGTCACCGGCTATGTCGCCTTTGGTGAAGGCTGGGGGCTTTATGCCGAGCGCGTCTGCAAGGAACTCGGCGCCTATCCCGATGTCGCCGCCGATTTCATGCGCCTCGACGCCGAACTGTTCCGCGCTGCGCGGCTGGTCACCGATACCGGCATCCATGCGCTCGGCTGGACCGAAGACGAAGCCGTCGCCTATATGATCAATACCGGGCGCCAGCCGCCCGAACGCTCACGCTCCGAAGTGCGCCGCTACATCACGCTGCCGGGCCAGGCGACCGGCTACAAGATCGGCATGCTCAAGATCATGGCAGAGCGTACCAAGGCCGAAGCCGC
>JBMOFG010000323.1:0-3011 GCA_049314415.1 Polymorphobacter sp. | reverse complement strand
GGCAGCACCGCGGTCGCTTCGATGGTCAGCAGCCCGGCCCCCGACAGCGCGAGATTGCCGAGATGGATGCGGTGCCAGTCGGTCAGGCAGCCATCGACCGCCGAATATTGGCACATCGGCGCGATGACGATGCGGTTGGGCAGGGTCATCGCTTCCAAGGTCAGCGGCGTGAAAAGGCGGGTCGGCAGCATTGAGGCGGTTCCTGTAACTCTCATCACGGCTTTGCTAGGGGGTCGTGCAGCGCTTGGCCAGACACCCCCGCAATTTACGCGCTGGACAGCCGCCCGTCAGCCGCCATGATGGCGAAAAATCTGCGAGGGAAAGAGCACCATGGCCGAAACGTTCATCGACAGCGAAGCGCAGATCATCGCCCATATGGAAGCTGCCAATATTCCGGCGCTGCTGGCGACGCTCATCCATTTCACCGGCACGGCCGATCATCTCGATGATTTTCCGGTACCAGTCACCGATGTCAGCACCTGGGGCGACGAAAATGGCGGCATCCCGGCTGAAAAACAGGCGCAGGCGCGGGCGCTGGCTGCCCGCCAACTGGCGCAGTGGCGCGATGCCGGCTGCCCGCCATTGCCGCGTCCGTCGGCCGCTGCAGTCGATCGCGCGATGCACTTTGTTGCCGGCAACCAGGTGCCACCCGAATATGCCGATCTGCTCGCCAGCGAACTGCATCTCGATGGCACACCCGGGGCCAGCGGCATCAGCATAGATGCGCCGGCCGCAGCCAAGGCGGCATTCCCGGTCGTCATCATCGGCGCCGGCATGTCCGGGCTGCTCGCCGCGATCGCGCTGCAGGAAGCCAGCGTGCCCTTCACCATCATCGACGCGCAAGACCGGGTCGGCGGCACCTGGGCGGCCAATCGCTACCCCGGGGTTCGGGTTGATACACCCAACCATCTCTACAGCTACTCGTTCGAGCCGGCACATGAATGGCCATATCGTTATTCGACGGGCGATGTGCTGCAGGATTATTTTGAACGCATCGCAGCCAAGCATGGCCTGCATCAGCACATCCGCTTTCGCACCAAAGTCACCGCGGCGCGCTGGGACGGCACACATTGGCAGGTGACGCTCGATGATGGCAGCACCCTCGCCGCGCGCGCCATGATCAGCGCCATCGGTCAGCTCAACACGCCAAAATTGCCCGATATTCCTGGTGTCGGCAGCTTTACCGGACCGGCCTTTCACTCAGCGCAATGGCCCGACGGCATCGACCTGTCGGGTCAGCGCGTCGCTGTCATCGGCACGGGCGCCAGCGCCTTTCAGATCATCCCCGAAATCGCCGGCGATGTCGCTTCTCTAGCGGTTTTCCAACGCACCCCGCCATGGCTGCTGCCCAGCGCCATCTATCATGAAGCGGTGCCCCAGGGCGTACGTTGGCTGCTTGGCCACATGCCCTTTTACGCCAATTGGAACCGTTTCGGCCTGTTCTGGACGTTGACCGAATTCCTGCGACCTGCCGTCGCGATGACCGATGGCTGGAACCAGCCCGGCTCGCTGTCGGAAATGAATGCTGGCCTGCGCGAATTGCTCGAAGCCTCGATCAGGGCGCAGCTCGCCGACCGGCCCGATCTGCTCGCCAAGTCGATCCCCGCCTATGCACCGGGCGGCAAGCGCATGCTGGTCGACAATGGCGTCTGGGCGACCGCGCTGAAACGCGACAATGTCGAACTGATCGATGATCCGGTTACCGCGATCACCGCCAGCGGCGTACAGCTCGCCTCGGGCCGCCATGTCGAAGTCGATGTCATCGTTTATGCCACCGGCTTCAACGCGTCGGACTTTCTCGCCTCAATGGCGATCACCGGCGAAAACGGCCGCGACCTGCATGCCGAATGGGACGGCGACGCCCGCGCCTATCTCGGCATGACGGTGCCGGGCTTCCCGAATTTCTTCATGATCTATGGTCCCAACACCAATATCGTCGTCAACGGCTCGATCATCTTCTTCTCAGAATGTTCGGTGCGCTATATCGGCGGCTGCCTGAAATTGCTGATCGAAGGCGACAAGACGGCGCTGACACCGCGGCCCGACGTGACGGCCGAGTATAACGCCCGTGTCGATGCCGAAAACGCCCGCATGGCCTGGGCGGCGCCCGATGTGAACAGCTGGTACAAGAATTCGAAGGGCCGCGTGGCACAGAACTGGCCCTTCGCGCTCGTGGATTACTGGAACGCCACGCGCAATCCGGCGGCGGCCGATTTCGAGGTGACACCCTGACGACGCCACTGCCCCGGGCACTCGCCTTCGATGTGTTCGGCACCATTGTCGACTGGCGGTCGTCGGTCGCCCGCGCCGTCGCACCAGTGTTGGTCGCCGCCGGACACAGCGCTGTCGATGCGTTGGGGTTCACCGACGCGTGGCGAGCGCGTTATGCCGCCGGCATGGCCGCATTTCGCGGCAGCGGGCGCGGCTTCGTCAAGCTCGACATTCTCCACCGCGAAATGCTCGACGCCCTACTCGCTGAACGCGATATTGCACTGACTATCGATGATCGCGCCGCGCTGGTGCTGGCTTGGCATCGGCTCGACCCCTGGCCCGATAGCGTCGCCGGACTGATCCGCCTGAAGCGGCGTTTCCCCATCGTCACTTGCTCTAATGGTCATATCGCGTTGCTGGTCACCATGGCGCGCCATGCGGGGCTGCCCTGGGACGCCATTCTGGGAGCCGAAATCGCCGGCGCCTACAAACCCGCCAAGGCTGCCTATCAAGCGACGGCTGCAGCGCTCGATATCGCCCCGGCCGAGCTTTGCCTGGTGGCGGCACATCATGGCGATCTGGCGGCGGCGCGCGCCGCCGGACTGCAAACGGCCTTTGTCGACCGGCCGCTTGAATATGGCGGTGCGCCGGCCCCCGATCTCGCCTTTGCGGCGGCATGGGAATATCGCGCCGCCAGCCTGACCGACCTTGCCGATCATTTCGGCTGCTGACACGAAACACTGCTAAAACGAAACAGGGCGCGGGGTAGATCCCCGCGCCCTGTTCCTTGTCACGTGCAG
>JBMOFG010000322.1:0-3018 GCA_049314415.1 Polymorphobacter sp. | reverse complement strand
GCATGTGCGGCATCGCATCGCCCCCTGCCGCGCGTGTGCGGCATCGCAGCGCCGTTGCCGCGGCGCACGCCACCCCCTAAATACTGATCCAGCGGCCCTTGCTTGCGCCATGCGAACAAATCTGGAACAAATTTCTCATGCTGACTCATATCCAGGTGCGCGGCGCGCGCGAACATAATCTCAAGGGGGTTGATGTCGATCTGCCCAAGAACAGCCTGACGGTCATCACCGGCCTGTCGGGCAGCGGCAAATCCAGCCTCGCCTTTGATACCATCTATGCCGAAGGCCAGCGCCGCTATGTGGAATCGCTGTCGGCCTATGCGCGCCAGTTTCTCGAGCTGATGTCAAAGCCCGATGTCGATCATATCGAAGGGCTCTCCCCGGCGATCAGCATCGAACAGAAGACGACGAGCAAGAACCCGCGCTCGACCGTCGCGACGGTTACCGAGATCTATGATTATATGCGTCTGCTCTGGGCGCGCGTCGGCGTGCCGTACAGCCCGACGACCGGCCTGCCGATCACCGCGCAGACCGTCAGCCAGATGGTCGATCGCGTCATGGCACTGCCCGAGGGCACCCGCCTGTTCCTGCTCGCCCCGATCGTGCGCGGCCGCAAGGGCGAATATCGCAAGGAACTGGCGCAGTTGCAGAAGGACGGCTTCACCCGCGTCAAGATCGATGGCGAATTCCACGATGTCGACGCCGCCCCGGCGCTCGACAAGAAGTACAAACACGATATCGACGTTGTCGTTGACCGCATCGTCGTCAAGGAAGGCATCGAAGCCCGCCTCGCCGAAAGCTTCGAAACCGCGCTGAAACTCGCCGAAGGGCTGGCGATCGCCGAACCCGCGGATGGCGGCGAGCGCATCACCTTCTCCGAAAAATTCGCCTGCCCGGTCTCGGGCTTCACCATCGCCGAGATCGAGCCGCGGCTGTTTTCCTTCAACGCCCCGCAGGGCGCCTGCCCGGCGTGCGACGGGCTGGGTGAAAAGCTGCTCTTCGATGATGATCTGATGGTCCCCAACCACGCGCTCAGCATCGAAAAGGGCGCTGTCATGCCCTGGGCGAAATCCAACCCGCCCAGCCCCTATTATATGCAGGTCCTCGCCAGCATCGGCCGGGCCTATGGCTTCAGCCTCAAGACCCCCTGGGCCGACCTGCCCGCCGAGGCACAGCGCGTCATCCTGCACGGCACCGGCGGCAAGGCGATCGCGCTGCGCTTCGAAGACGGGCGCAAGAGCTATGAAGTCGTCAAGCCCTTCGAAGGCGTCACCGCCAATCTCGAAAAGCGGCTGCGCGCCACCGAAAGCGCCTGGATGCGCGAGGAACTTTCGCGCTACCAGTCCGCCGCGCCGTGCGAAGTCTGCCATGGCGACCGCCTCAAGCCCGAAGCGCTCGCGGTCAAGATCGCCGGCGAAACCATCGCCCAGGCCGTCCGCCGCCCGGTGTCACAGGCCTTCGCCTGGGCCAAGGGCCTTGCCGAACAGCTGACGCCGAAACAGCGCACCATCGGCGAACGCATCCTCAAGGAAATTACCGAACGCCTCGGCTTTCTCGACAATGTCGGGCTCGATTATCTCAACCTCGATCGCAAATCGGGCACGCTGTCGGGCGGCGAAAGCCAGCGCATCCGCCTCGCCTCGCAGATCGGTTCGGGCCTCTCGGGCGTCCTCTACGTCCTCGATGAACCCAGTATCGGCCTGCACCAGCGCGACAATGACCGGCTGCTCGTCACGCTGCGCCGGCTGCGCGATCTCGGCAACACCGTGCTCGTCGTCGAACATGATGAAGACGCGATCCGCACCGCCGATTATATCGTCGATATGGGGCCGGGCGCCGGTGTCCATGGCGGCAATGTCGTGGCGCGCGGCAGCCTGGCGGACATTCTCGCCACGCCGGGCAGCATAACCGCCGATTATCTCGCCGGCCGCCGCTGCGTCCCCCTCCCCGCGACGCGCCGCAAGGGCACGGGGAAGAAGCTGACGGTCAAGAACGCCCGCGGCAACAATTTGCAAGGCGTCACGGCAAGCATCCCGCTCGGCACCTTCACCTGCATCACCGGCGTGTCGGGCAGCGGCAAATCCACCTTCACCATCGATACCCTCTATGCCGCCGCCGCGCGCGAACTCAACGGCGCCCGGCTGGTGATGGCCCCGCACGATGGCGTCGACGGGCTCAAGCATCTCGACAAGGTCATCGATATCGACCAGTCCCCCATCGGCCGCACCCCGCGCTCCAACCCCGCCACCTACACCGGCGCGTTTACGAATATCCGCGACTGGTTCGCCGGGCTGCCGGAAGCGCAGGCGCGCGGCTACAAGCCCGGGCGCTTCAGCTTCAACGTCAAGGGCGGGCGCTGCGAGGCGTGCACCGGCGATGGCCTCATCAAGATCGAAATGCACTTCCTGCCCGATGTCTATGTCACCTGCGACGTCTGCCACGGCGCCCGCTACAATCGGGAGACCCTGGAAGTGAAGTTCAAGGGCCGCTCCATCGCCGATGTGCTCGACATGACGGTCGAAGACGGCGTCGAATTCTTCAAGGCCGTGCCCCCCATCCGCGACAAACTCGCCATGCTCCACGAAGTCGGCCTCGGCTATGTCAAGATCGGCCAGCAGGCGACCACCCTGTCAGGCGGCGAAGCGCAACGCGTCAAGCTCGCCAAGGAACTCGCCCGCCGCGCCACCGGGCAAACCCTCTACATCCTCGATGAACCCACGACCGGCCTCCACTTCGAAGACGTCCGCAAACTCCTCGAAGTCCTCCACGCCCTCGTTACCCAAGGCAACACCGTCGTCGTCATCGAACATAATCTCGACGTCATCAAGACCGCCGACTGGATCATCGACCTCGGCCCCGACGGCGGCGACAAGGGCGGCCAAATCGTCGCCACCGGCACCCCCGACGTCATCGCCGCCTGCGCCGCCAGCCACACCGGGCATTACCTCGCGCCGCTCCTTCTCAAAACCTCTCCCCTCGCGGGAGAGGTCGGACTCGCCAAAGGCGAGCCGGGAGAGT
>JBMOFG010000321.1:0-3020 GCA_049314415.1 Polymorphobacter sp. | reverse complement strand
CGATCCTCAATTCGACGACGACGCTGTATGTCTGCGACATCCACGAAAGCTATGTCGACGCCAAACCCGATATCAAAAAGCTCAACACCTGGATTTCAGCGGGCTTTGTCATCGTCTCGATCGCGCTGGTGCCGGTCTATTCGGGCGCCGTATCGATCATCAACCTTGTGCAGCAGCTGAACGGCCTGTCGTCGATGCCGATCCTGTCGGCCTTCATCGTCGGGCTGGTGTTTCGCGGGGTGAAGGCCGGGGCAGTGATGGCGGCGCTGGCCTTCGGCGTCGGGCTTTATGCGGTCTTCACCTTCTGGTGGACACCGATCCACTACATCCATCTGATGGTCATCACGCTGTTTGCCTGCATCGCCGTTGCGCTGCTGCTCAACAGGCTGATGGGCGGCCGGGCCCAGCTAGTCGGGCTGGCGGCGACGTGAGTTTTGGGGGATAAGCGGTGCCAAGCCACAAGGGAGTGCCAGCCATGTTTGCCCGCCTGTTCGTCGAGCACCCGCGCACGGTGAACGAAAGCTATGCTGCCCATATGGGCGCGGCTTTTTCGGTCGGCGGGCGGCTTTTCGTCGCCGCGCTGAAATGCTTCGTGCACGGCGTGGTGCCGGGCCTTTGCAAAACGTCGGGCAGCGACGCCATCCTGAAGCTGCACGGCGAAATCAGCCCGCGCCGCTTCGACCAGCCGACGCTCTGAAGCGCCCGGGCGCGCCGCCATGGAAAGCAGTCTGTTTGCCAACCTGGTCGGCCGGCCCTATCTCGCCTGCCTGTTGCTGTTCGGCCTGTTGTTGGCCACCATCTATGCCGGGCGTCTCGCCGGGCTGAAGCGTGCTGTCCATGCCAATGATTCGCTGGGTACCGGCGCCATCAACGGCGCCGCCTTCGCCTTGCTCGGGCTGATCCTCGCCTTCAGTTTTTCGGGCGCAGCGGGCCGATTCGAACACCGGCGTGATCTGATCGTCGCCGAAGCCAATGCCATCGGCACCGCCTATCTGCGCGTCGACCTGTTGCCCGCCGATGCGCAGCCGGCCGTGCGCGATGCCTTTCGGCGCTATATCGCTTCGCGCGCCACGGCTTATGACCAGATCGGCAACCCGGCGCGCTTTCGCGCCGCGCTGCACCGCTCGGGCGCGCTGCAAAACGAAATCTGGTCTCTGGCGGTCGCCGCCAGCAAGCGGCCCGAAGCCGCACCGGGCAGCAGCCAGGTGCTGTTGCCGGCACTCAACGAAATGATCGACCTGACCGCGACGCGGGCGTTTGCCACGATGATGCACCCGCCGGAAGTCATCCACATCATGCTGATCGGGCTGGCCGCCTTGTCGGGCTTTCTGGCCGGCCTGGGGATGGCGCCGAGCCGGCGCTGGCCACGTGTCCACACGATCAGCTTTGCGTTGATCATGACAGGTGCCATCTATCTCACCATCGATCTCGAATACCCCCGCGCCGGCTTCATCCGTGTCGACAATTTTGAAGACACCGTCATCGCCTTCAGCCGCGGCGAATAATGCCAGACAGGAAATCAACCATGCCCGATGAATTAGGTTTTCACCCCGATCGCCTCGCCCGTATCGACCGGTTCCTTGCCGAAAAATATGTAACCCCGGGCAAATTGCCGGGCACGTTGACCATGGTGGCGCGCCACGGCGACATCGCCCACCTCGGGATGACCGGTCACGCCGATGTCGAACATGGGCTGGCGATGGCGCAGGATACAATCTTTCGCATCTATTCGATGACCAAACCAATTACCTCGGTAGCGCTGATGATGCTGGTCGAGGAAGGCCGCATCGCGCTCGAAGACCCGGTGCACCGCTATATTCCTGAATGGAAAACCCTGGGCGTTTTTGTCGCCGGCACCCACAAGCTCGGGTTCCAGACCACGCCGGTCAAACGGCCGATGCAGGTCGTCGACCTGCTGCGCCACACCGCCGGGCTGACCTATGGCTTTCAGCTGCGCAGCAATATCGATGAAGCCTATCGCCGCGAAAAGATCGGCGAGATCGAAAAGGCCGGCACGCTCGCCGACATGATCGCTGCACTCGGCAAGTTACCGCTCGAATTCTCCCCCGGCGACGCCTGGAATTATTCGGTCGCCACCGATGTCTGCGGCTGGCTCGTCGAAGTCGTTTCGGGCCAGAAATTCGAGGATTTCCTCATCGATCGCCTGTTCAAGCCCTTGGGCATGGTCGACACCGGCTTCCACGTCCGCGACGGGCAAGGCCATCGCCTCGCCGGCTGCTACCAGCCCAGCCGCACCGGCGGCATCGACCTGCAGGACGATGCGGCGACGAGCAGTTTCCTCAAACCCGCTGAATTCATCTCGGGCGGCGGCGGCCTCGTTTCGACCGCAAGCGACTATATGAAATTCGCCCAGATGCTGCTCAATGGCGGCACCGCCGACGGCCATCGTTACATCAGCCGCAAGACGCTTGACCTGATGACCGCCAACCATCTGCCCGGCAACGGCAGCATCGCGTCGATGTCGAAATCGCTGTTCAGCGAAGCGGCCTATGATGGCATCGGCTTTGGCCTCGGCTTTGCCACCACGATGCAGTCGAGCCGCACCCTGATGCCCGGCAGCGACGGCGATTATTTCTGGGGTGGTGCCGCCAGCACCTTCTTCTGGATCGACCCCGAAGAAGATTTGATCGGCTTGTTCATGACTCAGTTGATGCCATCAAGCACCTACCCCGTCCGCCGCGAAGTGCGCACCATGGTCTATGCCGCGCTCGACGACTGAGCCAAAATCGCCCCGCCCCCGCCTGTGGGAGAGGGGGTTGTCGCGTCTGTCCTACACGGCCCGGATCGGCTATACGCCGGATATGACCCGCAGGATTGATCGAAAAAACCGATTACAAAATCAAAAAGCGCCCAAAAATTAGTGCAAAAAGGCCATAGCGCGTTACCTTCGTGACTTCGTTAATTTTTGCCCCTTGCCCGGCTTTGGCGACGGCAAATTTTCGTTGCCGGGATGCCGCGCCGGGGTCCGTTAAACCCCTCTGCCAGCAACCGCGAGGAAC
>JBMOFG010000320.1:0-3061 GCA_049314415.1 Polymorphobacter sp. | reverse complement strand
CACCACGTGCCGCAGCAGCTTGCCGGTCTCGTTATACGGCAGCGCCTCGACGAAGCGCACCAGCGCCGGCACCCGGCTCGAGCGCAGCCGGTCACGCACCAGCGCCCGCAACGCCTCGGCGGTCAGCGCCGATCCAGGCGCAAGCACCACCACCGCGACCACGGCTTCGCCCCATTGTTCGTCGGGTACCGCCACCACCGCCACGTCGCGCACATCGGGGTGTTCGGCAAGCACCGCCTCGATCTCGCCCGGCGAGATATTCTCGCCGCCGCGCACGATCACGTCATCGGCGCGGCCATCGAGAAACAGATAGCCATCGTCATCCAGCCAGCCGCGGTCGCGCGTCGCGAACCAGCCGTTGCCATCAAGCAGGCTGCCCAACCCATGATATTCCCCCGCCACCTGATCGCCGCGCACGAACACCAGCCCGGCTTCGCCCGCCGGCAGCGACACCCCGGCCTCGTCGCGGATGGCGATTTCCACCGTCGGCAGCGCGCGGCCGACCGAGCCCAGACGCGCCCGCAGCGCCGGATTGCTGGCGGCGCTCGCAGCACGGTGATCATCGGGATCGAGCAGCGCAATAGTGCTGCTCGTTTCAGTCAGGCCATAGGCGTTGGTGAAATCGACCTGCGGCAACAGCGCCATGGCGCGCTCGATGATGGCGGGCGGCATGCGACCACCGCCATAGGCCAACGCGCGCAGCGCCGGGAGGTCGGGGCGCGTGGCACCCAGATGCTCGACAATGCGTTGCAACATGGTGGGCACCAGAAAGCCGTTGGAGATGCGGTGCCGCGCCGCCAGCGCCAACCAGTCAGCCGGGTCGAACGCCGGCAATTGCACCATGCGCCGCCCGGCATAGACCGAGCTCAACACCGCCGAAATGCCGGCGATGTGATAGGGGGGCACCGTTATGATGCTGGCATCGTCTGCCTCCGCACCCATGAAATCGACACTGCCCAGGATATAGGACATGAGATTGTCGTGGCGCAGGATCGCCGCCTTGGGGGCGCCAGTAGTGCCGCTGGTGAACAGTTCGACGGCGATGCCGCGATCCTCATCGGGCGCATCCCCCGCCAGTTCCGCCCCGGCGGCGAGCAGTTCGGCCGGGGTGATGCCAGTGATGGAGTCCGCGCCGGCCAATGTGTCGCTCACCAGCAGCGCGCCCGGGATGCGCGCCAGCAGCGCCGCGATCTCGGCGTCGGTCAGCCGGTAGTTGACCGGCACATAGGGCACACCGGCAAGCGCCGCACCGAACAGCGCCACCGGCGCCGCAGGGCCGTTGACCGCGAGATAGGCCAGCCGCGTCGCCCCCGCCGCGCGCACCCGCGCCGCTGCCCGCCGCGCCGCAACCAGCAGTTCGGCATAGCGCATGTCGTGCTGGCCATAGCTGATGGCGATGCGGTCGCCCATCGCGTCGGCGGCCATTTCGAGCAGGGTGAACAGGTTCATGCGCTCAGTCCGACGATGGCAGGGCCTTGGCCGCCTTGATGCCCAGCGCCGTGCCATCGACGCTGATCGTGCCCGACCCCGCCTTGGTGCACAAAAACTCCATGGTTTCGGCTGCATCGGTGTAGCGCTTGCCGGTCTGGATGCCGCCGGCCAGCGCCGGATCAAGGGCGCCCTTGACGCCCGCCCCGCCCGCCGCGCTCGCCAGCACCACCGCGGCGCCGCCGATACGCAGATCGACCGGCACCGCGGGCACGCGCAGTACCAGGATCTGGCCATCGCATACCGTGCTGACCAGCTTGGCACCCGCCTTGTACTGCACGCTCATTCATCGTCCTCCGGATGGGTCGCCAGCCAATCGGCCAGCCGCTGATAGAGCCGGGGAGCGCCCGGCGAAACAAAGACATGGTGCCCCGAAGCCTTGACGACATGCAATGCCAGGTCGGCGCAGGCGCTGGCGGCGGCCGGCAACAGGTGCGGCGGCCCGGTCATATCGCGATCACCCGCGGCCATGAACACCGGCACGGCCACCCGCGCCATTTCGGCCGCGACATTGCCGGGCGCCATTGCCTGCATGGCAATCACGGTGACGACATGATCATGCACCCGACGCATCGCATCGGCCGCCGGGGTCTGGCGCGGATCAGACAGCGGCGGCAGATAGGGCGCGCCAAACTGGTCGGCCGCAATGGCAGCCAAACCGGCCCGCAGCGCGTCAGTGTCGGCCGCCCGCTCGGCAATCCCGGGCTTGAAATACTGCGGCAAGCCGTTGGTGCCGAAGCAGAGCAGCACCAGCGCGCCGAAATCGGCGAACAGGTCGTGCTGCACCACCGCCAGCATCGCCCCGGCACTATGCCCGAGCCCGACCACCGCCAGCCCGGGGAAATCACCGCGAACCCGCTCCAGCACAGCGTGCAGCGCCGCGGCCATCACCGCCGCCGACAGGGCATAGCCATCGTCGGGCCGGGTCGACTGCCCGACACCGGGCGGATCGACCAGCACCACGACATGACCGGCGGCGACCATAGCAGCGGCAAAATCGAACCCGGGCATGGCAAAATAGCCGCGGTTGACGCCGCCACCCGGGATGCAGAACAGCAGCCGGCTTGCCGGTGACAGCGCTGCCGGGGCTCGCACGTCAAAGGCAATTTCGCCGGCAAAGGCGCTACCAACCGTAACCGCGAGGCGCTGGCTCACCGCCCGATGATCGCGCCGGCGACGCCCGAGCACATGAACACCGTCTCGACATGCTTCACCTGGTTCGCCGCCGTGCCGCGCAACTGGCGAACGCCCTCGGTGATGTTGTTCATGCCGTGAATATAGGCCTCGCCGATCAGCCCGCCATTGGGGCTGAGCGGCGACTTGCCATCGAGGTTCATATGGCCGTCGGCAATGTAATGCTTGCCTTCGCCGGGGTTGCAATAGCCAAAGGCCTCCAACTGCCGCAGCACCTGTGGGGTAAAATTGTCGTAGATCATCGCGACATTGGTCTCGTGCGGTGCCAGCCCCGCCGCCGCGGTCAGCCGTTCCTTGACCCGTACGCTGTTGGCGAGTTCGGCGAGATCGCCTTCGTAGAAATCCGAAATGATCTCGTGATTGAACAGAAAGGCATATT
>JBMOFG010000319.1:0-3065 GCA_049314415.1 Polymorphobacter sp. | reverse complement strand
GAAAAGCGGCTGGAAACGCCCGATGGCGATGCCTTCGACATGCGCGGCATAGCGTGGCTGGGGCGCGACCGCATGGTTTCGACCGCAGTCAGCCCGCGCTCTTTTCTCGATGTGCGGGCGCTGGCGTCGTCGCGCGGCGGCCGCGCCTATCTCGGCCTTGGCGAAAACGCCCGGCCGGAAGCGGTTGCCGCGACCGCCATCCCGCCCCGCGACACTTGCGACTGGCCGCTCAGCGAATGGCGCAACCCGATTTCGCCGGCCGAGTTGGGCATCGGGGCGACGCTCGTCGGGCGCGGCACCGCCGAAGTGACGACCGGTACCGGTTTCACCGATACTGCGCTCAAGCAACGCGAAGACCTGCGCGATTTTCGCGTCATCCATTTCGCCACCCATGGATTCGTGACGGCGCCGCGCCCTGAATGCCCGGCGCGCCCGGCGCTGCTCACCTCGTTCGGTAATAATGGTTCCGACGGGCTGCTGTCGTTCCGCGAGATCTTCGACCTGTCGCTCGATGCCGATACGATCATCCTGTCGGCGTGCGATACCGCCGGTACGGCAACGGCGGCGGCGACGCGCGATGCCGGGGTGGCAACGGGCGGAAACTTTGCCCTCGACGGGCTGGTCCGCGCCTTTGTCGGCGCCGGCGCGCGCGCCGTCATCGCCAGTCACTGGCCGGTTCCCGACAATTATGATGCGACCAAGACGCTGATCACCGGCCTGTTCACCGATCCCGGCGGACAAAGCGTCGGCGAAGCGCTGCGTGGCTCGCAGGTGCGGCTGATGGATGCGCTCGACACTTCGCATCCTTATTACTGGTCGGGCTTCGCGATCATCGGTGATGCGGCCAAGCCCTTGTATGGCGCGCCGCCGACGCGTGCTGCCGTGGCGGCGGAATGATTCCGGCCCGAATGATAAGCGCCGCCACGGGCAGCACGCGCTGCCTGACCCGGCATCCGGCGTTGCTTGGAGGCAAGCATGGACGTTGATGCCATCACGCAGCGGCTGGGCGTCTTGCGCGCTGCGTTGGTGCAGGCGGGCTGGGTTCGGCTGGTCGCGACGCTTGGCGTGCTGGTCTTCGCCGTGGTTGTGGCGCGGCTCGGCTGGCAACTGCCGGTCACCATCGGCATCGAACGCGCGCTTTATGATGTGCGCACTACCATCACCGCACCCCGGGTCGATCAGGACAAGCGTGTCGTTCTCGTGGTTTTCACCGAAGACACGATCCAGGCGACCGGCAAACGCTCGCCGCTTGACCGTGTGCTGCTCGGCAAGGCGCTGGCCAATCTCGACAAGCTCAAGCCGCGTTCGATCGGGGTCGATATTCTCATCGATTCGCCCCAGCCCGAAGATGCCGCGCTGATGGCCAATTTGGCGGCGATGAAAACGCCGACCTTCTTCGGTTTCACAACGATCGTCGACAATGGCTTCCAGGTCATGACCTATCAGGAAGCGCATATGCGTGACCTGTTCGCCCGGTTGAAGGGCAGCCAGGTCAAGCCGGCGTCGATCCGGCTCGATGTTGATTCCGATGATGCGTGGCGTGTCTGGCCGACACCGGCGAGGGGCCCGCCACGCTTGCTGGTCAACGCCCTGACCGGGACGCGGGGCAAAAGCCTGGGTTACGAGAATTTCACCGGTGCGTCGGTGTACCGCCGGCCGGTCGACAAGGAACGTCCGGTTTTCCTCTCACTGCCGGTCGACCTGTTCGCCGATCCGGCGACGGCTGCGGCTTTTGCCGACCAGATCGCCGGCCGCGTCGTGCTGATCGGCGCCGATCTCCCCGAAGCGGACCGCTTTGTCACGCCATTTACCCGCATGTCGGGCGAAACCACCCCCGGGGTGGAACTGCATGCGATGCTGGTGGCGCAGGCACTCGACGGGGTGAAGCTGGCGCCGATTCCCGGGCTCTATCTGTGGTTGGCGGCGGGGCTGGCCGTGGTGCTGGCGGCGATCACCGGCGGCTTTGATTTGCCGACCCGCATCGTCGTACCACTGGGGCTTGCGCAGGTTGTCGGCATCGTCGTCGTACCCTTCCTGTTGCAGAACACCCATGAGATTGACACTTATGGCCTGCCGGCGTTCGGGCTTGGGCTGGGCTGGTTGCTGTCAATCATCGCGGCCAGTACGACGGCGCGGATCATCGGCGCCGAACAACGCCGCTTTGCGCAGGGCGCGCTCGGCAAATATCTGCCGCGCGATGTGGCGCAACAGATCCTGCGGGAACCCGGGCAATTGCAACTCCACGGCGAACGCCGCGAGATCTATGCGCTTTTCACTGACATCGAAGGCTTTACCAGCCTGTGCCAGACGCTCGACCCGGAAATCGTCGCGACGATGCTCAACGAATATCTCGAGGTGATGTGCGTCACCATTCTCAAATATGGCGGCACCATCGACAAATTCGTCGGCGATGCCGTCGTCGCCTTCTGGGGCGCGCCGCTGGCCCGACCCGATGATGGCGAACGGGCAGCGCAATGCGCCGTGGCGATGAGCGTGGCCGGCAAGGCGTTGATGAAGGAAGTCGCCGACGGCAAGACGCTGGGCCGTACCCGGGTTGGCTTGCATTTCGGCAAGGCGATCGTCGGCAATTTCGGCGGCGAAGGCCGCATCCAATATACAGCGCTTGGGGACAGCATGAACGTCGCGGCGCGGCTGGAAGGCGCCAACAAGCAGTTGAAGACCGCCGTGCTGGTCAGCCGTGAGGCCGCCGAACGCTATAGTCTCGACAAGTTCCGCCCGATGGGCCGGGTGCAGGTGCGTGGCCGCGAAGCGCCGATCGAAGTCTATGAACCGCTGGGTGTCGGTGCCGCAGTCGCCGATCCGGTGTTCGCCGGACTTTACGCGCGCTTTGAAGCGGGTGACATGTCGGCCCTGGAAGATTTGCGTGCCCGGGTTGCGGGTGCACCGGACGACAAGGCACTCGCGCAGCTTGTAAAACGTCTCGAAATTGTTGGACCAGGAGGAAGTCATGAACTCGATTAAGTCTCTCACAACAGCATCGTTGGCGATCGTTAGGCTCAGGACTCATAACCAGAACAGGACGGTTGCGGCGAGAGCGACGGCGG
>JBMOFG010000318.1:0-3075 GCA_049314415.1 Polymorphobacter sp. | reverse complement strand
TCCTCGTAGATTTCCTCGGGCTTGCTGTGATAGCCAACGGGTTCGATGCTCTCGATTCAGCGCGCGCCGTGCTGCGGATGCGCGATACTGCCGCCACCGGCAGGCCCGCCGCCGCCACCGCCCGCACCGCCGCCCGCACCACGCCCTCGGGGCGGCCGTGGCGGACATGCCGCCGGTTCGACCCAATGGCGATGAGGATGGTTGCTGTCATGCCGCCCCGCGCCTACACCCTGCCCCGATGGAAAGCGACCCGAACCTGCCCCTACTCGCCCCGGCATTGCCCTGGCCGGGCTATGTGCCGCACCCGGGCGACGCGCCGCGCGACTGTCCGCTCTGCCCGCGGCTGGTGGCATTCCGCGCCGAAGCGGCGGCGCGCAATCCGCTGTGGTGGAATGCCCCGGTGCCGGGCTTTGGGGATCCGCACGCCTGGCTGGCGGTGGTCGGTCTTGCGCCAGGCATGAAGGGCGCCAACCGTACCGGCCGGCCGTTCACCGGCGATCATGCCGGGATGCTCTTGTACCAGACCCTTGCCAAATTCGGGCTGAGCCATGGCGACTATGCCGCTATGTCCGATGATGGCGTGCGGCTGGACGGCGTCTTCATCACCAATGCCGTGCGCTGCGTGCCGCCGGGCAATGCGCCCGAAAACCAAGAAAAACATACCTGCCGGCCGTTCCTCGCCACCCATCTCGCCAGCCTGCCGAACCTGCGTATTGTCATCGCGCTGGGCGGCACCGCGCATCAATCGGCGGTCAAGGCGCTGGGCGGCAAGCTGCCCAAGACGCCGTTCGGCCATGGTGCCATCCATCCGCTGCACACCGGTGTCACCGTCATCGACAGCTATCATTGCTCGCAGCTCAACACCAACACCGGACGGCTGACGACCGCAATGTTCGAAGCCGTTTTCGAAAGCGCCCTCGCCCAGCGTGAGGCATGTCTGCTGCGATGAGCTTTCGAGTCATTGATCACGATCAGGGCAGCATCCCCTGGCTGCGCTGGCGCCACGATGGAATCGGCGGGTCGGACACGCCGGCGTTGATGGGCGAAAACCCGTGGCGGTCGGCAAAGGCGCTGTTCGCCGAAAAGGTCGCGCCGTCGCGCTATGGCCCGGCCGGTCCGGTACCCGAAAAGCCGGCGGTCGCCGATCTGTTCGCCGCCGCGCCGCGTCCGGCGGCGCCATCGCCTGACCGGCGCTACCGCTCCGCCGCGGCGAGGGGCACCGCGCTCGAACCCTATGCGCGCGACCTGTACAACCGCCATGCCGGAATCGAGACCATCCCCAACTGCCTCGAAAGCCGCGACCGGCCCTGGCAGCGCGTCAGCCTTGATGGCCTGTGCCTGCGCAGCAATCGCGTCGTCGAGATCAAGTGCGGCGACAAGGTCTATGCCCATAGCGAAGCGACGGGCAAGGTTCCGGCCTATTACATCGGCCAGCTCCAGCATATCCTCGCGGTATCAGGCTTTAACGCGGTCGATTTCTGGGTCTGGCTGCCCGGCAAGACGCCGATCCGCATCACCGTGCCGCGCGATGACGCTTATATCGCACGGATGACGGCGATGCAGGCAGAATTCTGGGATCGCGTCGTGGCGGCGCGTCAGATATCCTCCGCCAATCGCGCGTAAAGCTGCGGGCGGCGATCGCGGAAGAAGCCGAAGGCGGCGCGGTGCCTGGCGGCGAGATCGAGATCGTACGTCGCGATCACCATCCCCGTTTCGTGATCATCGAGTTCCGACACGATATCGCCGCGCTGGTCGCAGGCAAAGCTGGTGCCATAGAAGGTCTGGGCGTGCGGCGTCCCCGCTTCCTCCGTGCCGATGCGGTTGCAGGCGAGCACGGGCACGACGTTCGAAACGGCATGACCCTGCATGGCGCGCCGCCACATCCGCCGCGTATCGAGTGACGGGTCGTGCGGCTCGGTGCCGATGGCGGTGGGGAACAGCAGCACTTCGGCACCCTGCAGCATCATGTGGCGCGCGGTTTCGGGGTACCATTGGTCCCAACAGATGCCGACACCGATTGCGCCGTGCCGGGTTTGCCACACCTTGAAGCCGGTGTTGCCGGGGCGGAAATAGAATTTTTCCTCATAACCCGGGCCATCGGGAATATGGCTCTTGCGATAGACACCCATCACGTTGCCGCCATTATCGATCATCGCGATGCTGTTGTAATGGTGCGGGCCGTCCTTTTCAAAAAAACTCGCCGGAATATAGGTTTTCGTCTCCAGCGCGATCTCGCGCATGGCAGCGACCGCCGGATGCCTGTTCAGCGGCAGGGCGTTGGCGAACAGGCCTTCATCCTCGTGGCGGCAGAAATAATGGCCTTCGAACAATTCGGGCGGCAGGATGACCTGAGCGCCGGCCGCCGCAGCCGCCCGCACGGCCGCCGCCGTCATCGCGATATCGGCGTCGCGCACGCCGGAGAAGCCAAGCTGCAATCCGGCAACGGTGATCTGGCGCATCGAATATCCTCAGGCCGGCTGCTGCTGGGTGATGCAGTGAAAACTGCCGCCACCGGTCAAAATATGGTCGGCGCGCAGTCCGATGCAATCCCGGCCCGGGAACAGCGCGCCGATCGCCGCGACCGCCGCCGCGTCCGATGGCGCACCATAGGTCGGCACCACGACGACAGTGTTGGCGATGTAGAAGTTCATATGGCTCGCCGGCACGATTTCGCCGTCGCGCTCGATGCGGCCGGGGGACGGCACGCCGACCACCGTGAGCCCGAAATCGCGGGCGCGCTCGGCGGCATCGGTGAAGACATCGCGGTTGGGATCATCCTTCACCGGCTCGGGCAGCGCCAGCACGCCGGGCGCCACGAAACGCGCCAGATTGTCGACATGGCCGTCGGTATGGTCATTCAGCAGCCCTTCGCCGAGCCACAGCAGCCGGTCGATGCCGAGATCGCGGCGCAGGTGCGATTCAACCTCGGTCCGGTCCATCTTCGGGTTGCGGTTGGGGTTGAGCAGGCATTGTTCAGTGGTCACCGCCAGCCCGGTGCCGTCGCAATCGATGGCGCCGCCCTCGAGCACCCAGCCATGGCGCGCCAGCGGCACACCAGCCGCTGCTGCCACGAAC
>JBMOFG010000317.1:0-3084 GCA_049314415.1 Polymorphobacter sp. | reverse complement strand
TGACCAGTTGTTGCGAAACCGGACCGACGAGATACTGGCGCGCGCCGATCCGCGTTCCGCCTGGTGACCCGCGCTGGCACGGCGGTGCCCGCCGCAACCGTACGCACCGGCGCGTATCGTTGGTATGTCGTGGGCATCCTGTCGCTGGGCTATGCCTTCAGCGCAATCGATGCGCGCGTCCTGACCCTGCTGGTGACGCCGATCAAGGCCAGCATGGGGTTGAGCGATTTCGAAATCAGCCTGTTGCAGGGCTTTGCATTCTCGCTGCTCTATTCGCTGGCGGCGCTGCCGATCGGTCGGATGGTCGATGGCAGCCGGCGCCGGACGCCGCTGGTCGTTGTCGGGGTGCTGATCTGGTCGTTCATGACGATGCTGTGCGGGCTCGCCAACAGTTTCGGCGCCCTGTTCGCGGCGCGGGTCGGTGTCGGTGTCGGGGAGGCGACGCTCAGCCCGTCCGCCTATTCGCTGATCAGCGATTATTTTGAAAAGCAGCGTCGCGCGCTGGCGATCAGCTTTTACGCCATCGGCTACCCGATCGGCGGCGGTCTGGCATTGATCATCGGCGGTATCCTGCTCGAACGCTTCACGGCAATGCCACCGGCGCTACCCTTTCTTGCCGGATTGGCGCCGTGGCAGTTGGTTTTCGTGGCGGTCGGCCTGCCGGGCATCGTCGTGGCAATGCTCGTTGCCACCATTCGGGAACCGAACCGGGCCGAAACCGGCGGGCTTGCCATGGGCGGCGCGATCCCCCTGCGGGACGTGGCCGCCTATTTGCGCGAGCGTTGGCAGCTTTATGGCATGCTGATCGGTGCAACGGCGCTGTCGGGCTTGCTCGCGATCGGGACGAGCCTTTGGTATCCCACCTTTCTGATCCGCACCTATGGTATGACGCCGGGTGAAGTCGGCCTGTATTTTGGCACGCTGATGCTGGTGTGCGGGACTGTCGGCACGATTGCCGGCGGTTGGTTGTCGGGCGTGTTGATCCGGCGTGGTCGTACCGACGCCAATTTGCGCGTCATGCTCTATGCCACCATCCTGAAGGCGGTGCCGCTGGTGATCGGGCCATTGATGCCAACGGCCGCGCTGGCGCTGGGCTGCATGGCGATCGGCACGCTGGTGGGACAGGCGTCGCAAGGGGTCGTGCTGACCGCCATCCAGGACGTGACGCCCAATCGTTTGCGCGGGCAGGTGACGGCGCTGACCTTGCTTGCCGTCAATCTGATCGGGCTTGGCCTTGGTTCAAGCATCATCGCGGCCATCACCGATTTCGGTTTTCACGATGAAGGCGCGCTGCGCTATGCCATCGCGATCACCGGGGCCATGGTGCTGCCGGTCATGGTCGTACTGCTGACGACGGGAATGAAGCGCTACCGTGAAGTGCTTGCCGCTATGGAGCGCCCGGCGGCACGGTGATGCAGGGCAACCGCAGCTTCGTCCTGATATCGCGCCCGCGCGGTCTCCCCAGCGAAAGCGATTTTGCCATCCGAAGTCACAGTATCCCCGAGATCAGCACAGGGGAATTCTTGATCCGCAACCATTACGCGTCGATTGACCCGGCGATGCGCGGCTGGCTCGACGACCGCCCCAGTTATCTGCCACCCGTCGCACTCGGCGACGCTATGCGTGCGGGCACCATTGGCCGGGTGGAGGCCAGCAAGGCGCCTGGAATCAAGCGCGGTGACTGGGTCAAGGGCATCAACGCCATCCAGGATTATTCCATTGGCAGGACTGGCGACAGCAACCGGCCGGTCGATCCGGCCCGTGTCACCTCGATGAGCCATTACATCTCGGTGGCGGGCGGTGCCGGCCTGACGGCCCATGTCGGCATCAACCGCATTCTGCGCCCGGTTGCCGGAGAGACATTGCTGGTCAGTTCCGCAGCCGGTGCCGTGGGTGCGGTCGCCGGGCAGCTGGCAAGGCTGGCGGGAGCGCGCGTCATCGGCATCGCCGGCGGCGCCGATAAATGCCGGCGCTTGACGCAGGAGCTGGGCTTCGACCATGCTGTCGACCACCGCGGCAAGGATGCGGATACGCTGCTTGCCGAACTCGTCGCCGCAGCGCCGGAAGGCATCGACATGGTGTTCGAAAATGTCGGCGGCGCCGGCCTCGACGCCGCATTGCTGCACCTGAAAAAACATGCCCGCATCGCGCTGTGCGGGCTTATATCAGAATATAATTCCCCGCCGATCGGCGCACGCAACCTCAAGGAACTGGTCTTCCGGTCTGCGACGATGCGCGGCTTCACCCTGCTCGATTTCCCCGAGGAGATCGCCCCCGCTACCGGGCAGCTGATCGATCTCGCCAACAGCGGCGCGATCATTTGCGCCGAGCAGATCGAGCACGGGCTGGACAATGCCTTCCAGACTTTCCTCACCCTTTTCGTCGGTGGCACGAGCGGCAAACTGATTCTGAAATTGATTTAGGGTCAGGACTGGGATCGTCCGGAATTTTCGGACAGGGTGTTGAGCTGATCCCGACCTGAGCAATGGACTGTCATGAAGACGACCAGGAAATGCTGTTCTGGCGAATTCAAGGCCAAGGTGGTTCTGGCGGCATTGGCGCTGATCACCCGGGCCCGATCGGGATAGCGCCGTGATTGGCGCTTCGCGCTTGGAGAGGCCGGGTGGGTCGGTTACACGCAATTATGGCCGCAGACAGCTTTCCCGAGATCCGCCACGCCGTGCGCCGCCTGTGCGCCGATTTTCCCGGGCCCTATTGGCAGGAGAAGGATCGGGAGCGGGCCTATCCGGTCGAATTTGTTGCAGCGCTGACGGCGGCGGGTTTCCTATCGGTGCTGATCCCGCAAAGCCACGGCGGGTCGGGGCTCGGTCTGGGCGCGGCGACGGCGATCCTTGAAGAAATCCACCGTTCCGGGGCCAATGGCGGGGCCTGCCATGCCCAGATGTATGTGATGGGCACGCTGCTCAAGCATGGCAGCGCGGCCCAACAGGCCGCTTGGCTGCCCGGTATCGCCAGCGGTGCCCTGCGCCTTCAGGCCTTTGCCGTGACCGAGCCGGGCAGCGGCACCGATACCAGTCGCATCCGCACTTTTGCCCGCCGTGATGGCGATGATTACGTCGTCTC
>JBMOFG010000316.1:0-3106 GCA_049314415.1 Polymorphobacter sp. | reverse complement strand
CAGGGGCTTGCCCGTATCGACGTCGAACTCGCCGCCGCCCGCGCCGCCTTGGACGCGGCGCGCAGCAGCGATGCCATAACCAGCGACCGCAGCGCCATGGCCCGCGCCACCCGCGACCTGCGTTATTGGTCGGCGCGTCGCGCCAGCGCACAACTGGTCGAGGGCCGGCCCGATGACGGCAGCGTTGGCTTTGGCGCCAGCGTCACAATCGAACGCGCCGACGGCCGGGTGCAGCGCTGGCACATCGTCGGCGATGATGAAGCCGATCCGTCCGCCGGCAGCGTCAGCTATGTCTCCCCGCTCGCCCGCGCCGTGATGCGCAAGCGCGTCGGCGATCTCGCCATGCTGGCCGGGCAGGAGATCGCGATCATCGCGGTGGCGTGACCGCCGGTCAGCGCGTCTCGACCACCACCGCGCCGATGCTGCCGCCGGTAAAGCCGAAGCCTTCCGCCGCCGGATAATCCGCCACCGGTGAGCCGCGGTCGCGCCCGACGTCGAAGCTTTCGTCAATGGTATACAACCCCGGCGGGCTGGCCGGCACATGGCCGCTGCCCGCCGCCGCGCCGTCAACGCGCCACCGCACGGTACCGCCCTTGCCGAAACCCTTGCCGTCATAATCGAAATCGAAACGCAGCGTGTGCGCGCCGGGTGCCAGCGGCGCGGCCCCGCGCAGCGTCACCGTCTGGATGTTGAACAGCCGATAGCTGAGCACCGGCACCCCGGCGTCGAGCCACAGCGACCAGCCGGCGCTGCTGCCACCCAGCGCCGCGACCACCCCTTGCGCGCCGGCCGCCGTATCGAGCGTCGCCGTCACGCTGAACGAGCGGTTATAGGTCTTGGGCAACGATGATTCCGGAATGCCGGCAGCGCCCGGGCCGAAGCGCATCAGCGTGCGCTTGCCCGGGATCGACGGCAGCCCGCGCCCGGTCGACACGATGATGTTGGCGAGTGGCAGCACATCGTTCGCCGCGGCTTCCGCCATGAACAGCGCCTTCATCTCGGCCAGCCGCGCCGGCTGCTTCGCCGCGAGATCATGGGCCTGCGAGAAATCACGGGTCAGGTCATACAGCTCCCATGTGTCGGCATCGAAGCTCTTCTGTTCGAGCGAAAACGCCTTCCACGGCAGCCGGGTATGAAACGCCGAAGCCATCCAGCCCCGGTGATAGATCGCGCGATGCCCGAACACTTCGAAATATTGCGTCACATGCCGCTCGGGCGCCTTGGCGTCGTTGAAGCTGTAAACCAGGCTCGTCCCATTGATCGGCTTCTGCTTTATCCCGTCCACGACCTCGGGCGCCGCCACCTTCGCCGCCTCCAAAATCGTCGGTACGATATCGTTGACATGGCCGAACTGCGTCCGCAGCCCCGGCGCCGCGCTGATGCCCCGGGGCCAGCTCACCACCATACCGTTGCGCGTTGCCCCCAGATGCGACGCCACCGTCTTCATCCATGGCAGCGGCGCGCCCAGCGCCCAGGCCCAGCCGGCGGCATAATGCGGATAGCTTCCCGGCCCGCCCAAGGCGTCAAGCCCGGCAAGCCGGATCGCATCGGTCTCGGGCATGCCCTGGATGGCGCCCATATAGCTGCCGCTGCCCTGCAAGCCGCCCTCGCCGCTGCCGCCATTGTCGCCGACAATGTAGAAGAACAGCGTATTGTCGAATTGGCCATTGGCCTTGAGTGTTGCGATCAGCTTGCCGACCTGCGCATCGGTATGGGCGAGGAAGGCCGCGTAAACCTCCATCTGCCGTGCGGCGACGCGTTTTTGCTCGGGGCTGAGCGTTGCCCATGCCGGCAATTGCGCATCACGCGCGGTGAGGTCGGTGTTCGCCGGCACGATGCCCATGGCCTTTTGGCGCTTGAGCGTCGCCACCCGCATCGCATCCCAGCCGCCGTCGAACTGGCCTTTGTAGCGTTCGATCCAGTCGCGCGGCGCCTGCAACGGCGCATGGGCGCCGCCGGTGGCGAAATAGAGCAGCGCCGGCTTGTCGGGGGTCAGTTCGTGCTGGGTACGCAGCCAGGCCGACGCCCGCGCCGCCAGATCCTCGCTCAGATGATAGCCCGTGCCCGGCGGGCGCATCACCGGGGTGGTGCCCTCGAACAGGCTGGGGTCGAACTGGTCGGTCTCCCCACCCTGAAAGCCGTAGAAAGTGTCGAAGCCTTCGCCGGTCGGCCAGCGATCGAACGGCCCGATGGGGGAAACTTCCCAATCGGGCGTCTGGTGCCATTTGCCGAAGGCCGCGGTGCTATAGCCATTCTGGCGCAGCACGGTGGCGATGGTCGCGGTGTCCTTGCTGTGAAAGCCGCTATACCCCGGCCGGTCATCGACCGAGTTCATGACGGCGCCCAGCCCGGTGGCATGCGGGTTGCGCCCGGTCAGCAGTGACGCGCGCGTCGGCGAACAGATGGCGGTGGTGTGGAAGCGATTATAGCGCAACCCGGTCTGCGCCAGCGCATCGAGCGCCGGCGTCGGCACCGGCCCGCCAAAAGCCGACGTCGCGCCAAAGCCGACATCATCGAGCAGCACGATAACGATATTGGGCGCGCCCGCGGGCGCGCGCGGCCCGAAGCGGGCCATGGGGTCGGCGGACGTGGGCGAAGTGTCGGGGGCCTGCGCCAGCGCCGGCATCGCCGCAAGCAAAGCTAGCATCGCCGTTCCGA
Organism: Polymorphobacter sp.; assembly: GCA_049314415.1. Lineage (GTDB taxonomy): Bacteria > Pseudomonadota > Alphaproteobacteria > Sphingomonadales > Sphingomonadaceae > Sandarakinorhabdus. The sequence continues at coordinate 448 of JBMOFG010000316.1, read as the reverse complement.
CCAACCGCTTCATTTCGCACTCCCCTTGGCCGCTGCGGGCCTTGGGGAGAGGGTAGCGCGAAATGGTGGAGGGGCAAGGTGGGAAGTAACTTTGCCGGGTCAGCACCGACGATGCTGACCCGGCTGAAAGTTACGCCGACTGAATCGGCTCGCGCCTGCTGGGCAATTTGAGCGCCCAACGGATCATGTCGGCAAGGATGGGGTAGATGTCATTGTGCTTGGCTCCGAAGCGCATGAACCCACCCTGCATCGAGCCCATGTCCCTATTGGCCGCTCCGCTGTCGTCCGGCAGATAGGCCGACAACCCATTCAGGCCTTCATCGAGGCGCTGGCCGTCGGTAAGCCCATAATAATTCCACATTGGATTATCATGGGAGAAATCGACTTCGGGCAGGCCTTCAAGGAATTGCCGGTAGAGAGTGTCAGCATTTTCCGGACGGCGGTTGCT
>JBMOFG010000315.1:0-3112 GCA_049314415.1 Polymorphobacter sp. | reverse complement strand
CGGCATCTTCACCAAGGCCGCCGATGTCGGCGCCGACATGGTCGGCAAGAACGAATTGGGCTTTGATGAAGATGACGACCGCAACCCCGGCGTCATCGCCGATAACGTCGGCGACAATGTCGGCGACTGCGCGGGCATGGCGGCCGATCTTTTCGAAACCTATGTCGTCACCATCGGTGCCACCATGGTGCTGGTTGCACTGCTCATCGCGGGCGCCGATTCGGCGAAACTGATGACGCTGCCGCTGCTCGCCTGCGGCGTCTGCATCGTCACCTCGATCATCGGCACCTATTTCGTCCGGCTCGGCGGCGGCTCGATCATGGGGGCGCTCTACAAGGGCCTGCTCGTCACCGGCGTGTTGTCGATCCCGGCGCTGTGGTTCGCTACCGCGGCGATCTTTCCCGACATGAACGCCGTCATCGGTGCCGATCCGGCGCTGGGGGCGGACCAGACCATCGCCGGCGTTGTCAGTGGTTTCACCGGGCGGGCGCTGTTCTACTGCATGCTCATCGGGCTCATTGTCACGGCGCTGATCGTCTGGATCACCGAATATTACACCGGCACCGATTATCGCCCGGTGCAATCGATCGCGCGGGCGTCGGATTCGGGCCATGGCACCAACGTCATCCAGGGTCTTGCCGTCTCGATGGAATCGACCGCGCTGCCGACGCTCGTCATCGTTGCCGGCATCATCGGCACCTACAAGCTCGGCGGCCTGATCGGCATCGCCTTTGCCGCTACTGCCATGCTGGCACTGGCCGGGATGATCGTCGCGCTCGATGCCTATGGTCCGGTCACCGACAACGCCGGTGGCATCGCCGAAATGTCGGGCCTTGACGGTGAAGTGCGCCAGCGCACCGATGCGCTCGACGCCGTGGGCAATACAACAAAGGCAGTGACCAAGGGCTATGCCATCGGCTCGGCCGGCTTGGCGGCGCTCGTGCTGTTCGCCACCTATACCGAAGATCTGCGGCAGTTCTTCGGGCAGGTGACGGTCGATTTCTCGCTGTCCAACCCCTATGTCGTCGTCGGGCTGCTGCTCGGCGCGCTGCTGCCCTATTTGTTCGGCGGCATGGCGATGACGGCTGTAGGCCGCACCGCCCAAGCCGTGGCGCAGGATATCCGGGCGCAGTTCAAGGAAAACGGCCCGGCGATTATCGCGCGCAGCGCCCGTCCCGATTATGCCCGCACCGTCGGGCTGGTCACCGCCGGCGCTATCAAGGAAATGATCATCCCGTCGCTGCTGCCGGTGCTCGCCCCGGTGGTGGTCTATTTCGCCATCACCGCGGTTGCCGGCCAGGGCAATGGCTTTGCGGCGCTTGGCGCGTTGCTGATGGGGGTCATCATCTCCGGCCTGTTCGTCGCCATCTCGATGACGAGCGGCGGCGGCGCCTGGGACAATGCCAAGAAGGTTATCGAACAGGGCGCTTATGGCGGCAAAGGTTCGCCGGCGCATCAGGCGGCGGTGACCGGCGACACCGTGGGTGACCCGTACAAGGACACCGCCGGCCCGGCGGTTAACCCGATGATCAAGATCACCAACATCGTCGCGCTGCTGCTGCTGGCATCGCTGGCGCACTGATCAATTTCGGAGCGCTGAAAAATCGGGGCGGGCCTTGTGGTCCGCCCCTTTTTTGTTGCCGCGCGCCTGTTACAGTCACCTCCTATCGAAAGGATCGGCCATGCACGAACTACCCCCCGGCGCCCCCGCCACGCTCGGCGAGGCCTTTGGCCTGATCAATTCGACGACGCATCCTGACCTCACGGTATTGAAGGTGATGGTGCTCGTCGAAGCCGCCGGCAAGCGGCTGTACGAGGATATGGCCGACCAGGTTGCCGACCCGGCGGTCAAGGCGCTGCTCTGCCACAATGGCCGTGAGGAGCTGGCGCATGCGCATCGCGTCGCCAAGGCGATCGGCGTGCTGACCGGCAGCGATTATCCGGTGCCGGCGCCCGAGGCCAACCCCTATCTTGTGAATCCGGCGCCCGCCAAACCGGTGACGGTCGAAATGCTGGCCGGTATCGCGGCGGCCGAATTTGGTGGTGAGGCGCTCTATGCCACCTGGGCCGACAATATCGGCAATGCCGAAGCCGCCGCGCTGTTCCGCCAGAATGGTGTGGAGGAAAGCCAGCACGGCGAGCGGCTGCAACAGGCTGCGGCGCTGCTGGCGGCATGAACAAGCGCCTTGCCCTTCTCGCCGCGCTGGCGCTGCTGCCGACAACGGCGCACGCGGCGATCAGCGACACCGAACGTACCGCGATCATTCGCGCCGTCGATGATCGTGCTCCGGTGCTCGCCGAAACCGCCAAGGCGATCTGGGGCTTTGCCGAAGTCGGTTATCAGGAAAGCCGCAGCTCGGCGCTGCTGCAAAAGCAGTTGCAGGCGGCGGGCTTCACGGTGACACCGGGCGTCGCCGGCATGCCGACTGCCTTTGTCGCCACCTACAAATCGGGAACCGGCCCGGTCATCGCCATCCTCGCCGAATATGACGCGCTGCCCGGGCTGGCGCAGACCGCGACCCCGGTGCGCAGCGTCATCGCCAATCAGGTTGCCGGCCATGCCTGCGGCCATAATATTTTTGGCGCTGCCTCGGTTGCGGCCGCCATTGTGGTGCGCGACTGGCTGAAGGCCAACGGTGTTGCCGGCGAAATCCGCGTCTATGGCACGCCGGCCGAGGAAGGCGGGTCGGGCAAGGTCTATCTGGTCCGCGCCGGGCTGTTCGATGATGTGTCGGCGACGCTGCACTGGCATCCGGGCGACAGCAATGGGGTGTCGGTGGGCAAGAGCCAGGCCAATATCAGCGGCAAGTTTCGTTTCCACGGCGTGTCGTCGCATGCGTCCTCGGCACCCGAAAAGGGCCGCTCGGCTCTCGATGGCGTCGAAATCATGAACGTGGCCACCAATTATCTGCGTGAGCATGTCCCGGCCGGCACGCGTATCCATTATGTCACGACCAATGGCGGCGATGCCCCCAATGTCGTCCCTGATCTTGCTGAATCCTATTATTATGTCCGCCATACCGATCCGGCGATCGTCAAATCGGTGATGGAGCGGGTGAAAAAAGCGGCACAGGGCGCCGCGCTCGCCACCGAAACCACCGTCGATTTCAGA
>JBMOFG010000314.1:0-3140 GCA_049314415.1 Polymorphobacter sp. | reverse complement strand
GAATCTGAAGGGCGTTTCGGAAGAAACCACCACGGGCGTCCATCGCCTGTATGAAATCGCCAAGAAGGGCGAACTGCCGTTCCCGGCGATCAACGTCAACGACAGCGTCACCAAGTCGAAGTTCGACAATCTGTATGGCTGCAAGGAATCGCTCGTCGATGCCATCCGCCGCGCCACCGACGTGATGCTCGCCGGCAAGGTTGCTGTCGTCGCCGGCTTCGGTGATGTCGGCAAGGGTTCCGCCCAGTCACTGCGCAACGGCGGCGCCCGCGTCATCGTCACCGAAATCGATCCGATCTGCGCGCTGCAGGCGGCGATGGAAGGCTTTGAAGTCGTCACCATGGAGGACGCCGTCAAGCGTGCCGACATCTTCTGCACCGCCACCGGCAACGCCGATGTCATCACCGCCGAACACATGATGGCGATGCGCCCCAACGCCATTGTCTGCAACATCGGCCACTTCGACAGTGAGATCCAGATCGCGGCGCTGTCCAACTACAAATGGACCGAAGTGAAGCCGGGCACCGACATCGTCGAATTCCCCGATGGCAACCAGATCATCGTCCTCGCCAAGGGCCGTCTCGTCAATTTGGGCTGCGCCACCGGCCACCCGTCGTTCGTCATGTCGGCGAGCTTCACCAACCAGGTGCTGGCGCAGATCGAACTGTGGACCAAGTCGGAACAATATCAGAACCAGGTCTATGTGCTGCCCAAGCACCTCGATGAAAAGGTCGCGATGCTCCATCTCGAAAAGCTCGGCGTGAAGCTGACGACGCTGACCGACAAGCAGGCCGGTTACATCGGCGTGTCGACCGCCGGCCCCTTCAAGCCGGACCATTACCGCTACTGAGCCCGGGCAGGCGGCGCCCCCGCCGTGGACAGTTGTGCCAAGGTGAATCGGCTGTTCCGGGCCGGCCGGCGCGGGACTAATTTGCCCCTGATACCCGAAGGGCATTTACATCCCCCGCCGACATCGAAAAGGTGCCGGCGGGGGGTATATGGTTCACATTATGGGCGTTGGATTATGGCTCGCGGTCGCATCGCCGCTGGCTGCGCAGCCGGTTGACGTCGGGCTGCCGGCGGGGGTGTCGCCCGCGGTCCCCGCCGTAACCGGCGGCGCTCCCATGACCCCCCTTGTCACCAGCGGGCGGGCCGACGAAAACGCCGTGCGCCAGGCCGGCGATGCCTTTGGCACCAGCATTGGCCGCGAAGTCATCGGCCTGTACAATCAGATGAGCGTGCGCGGTTTTTCGCCAATCGCTGCCGGCAATGTCCGAATCGACGGGCTGTATTTTGATCCTGTCATCGTGCCGACCGCGCGGCTTGCCCGATCGACAACCGTTCGCGTCGGGCTCAGCGCGCTCGGCAGTCCGTTCCCAGCGCCGACCGGGCTGGTCGATTTCGGCTTCCGCCGCCCCGGTGACAAGGGGGGAGCCAGCTTCCAGCTCGGCATCGACAGCTGGGGCACGACCAATGCCGAGCTCGATGCGGTGCTGCCGGTGACACAAACGCTCAGCCTTGGCATCGGCGCGTCGGCGCGTTTTGAAAGCGGGCTCGACAAGACGCGCGAAGACGAACTTGGCGGCGCCCTGATCCTGCGCTGGACACCGGCCCCGGGGCTGACGCTGATGCCGTTCATCAACGTCAGCCGCTCGCTGCTCGATGATCATCGGCTGACGTTCCTGCCTGCCGCTGAGGTGCTGCCGCCGCCGTTGCCGCGCCGCCAGCGCTTCGGCCCCGATTGGGTCAACGGCAGCAATACCGAAACCAATCTCGGCTTCATTGGCGACTGGCAGATCGGCCCCGACTGGCTGTTGCGCGCCGGGCTGTTCCGGTCATCACGCGTCGTCGACGATCAAGCGACCAATCTTATCCGCAATCTGCGCCCCGATGGCAGCGGCCGGCAATTCGTCATCGCCGATCCGCAGCTTGATTTTGCCTCGATCAGCGGCGAAGTACGGCTGACCCGGCTGTTTGCCGAAGGCCCGCGCCGGCATCGGGTCCATCTGGCAATGCGCGGCCGCGCGGGCGACCGGCGCTTCGGCGGCTCGACGACGCTCGATCTCGGCCCGGTGATCATCGACCATCCCTCCACCGTGTCCAAACCGCTGTACGGCTTTGGTCCGCAGCAGCAGGACAAGGTGCGGCAATGGACCGCCGGCATCGCCTATGAAGGCCGGTGGGACGGCGTCGGCGAGCTGTCGGCCGGGCTGCAACGCAGCGACTATCAGAAGCGCATCGACCTGCCCACAGGCGGCATTCAGGCCACCGATGCGCAGCCCTGGCTCTACAATGTGACGCTTGCCGCCAATATTGGTGAGCGGCTCGTCGTCTATGCCGGCGCGGTCAACGGACTGGAAGAAAGCGGCGTCGCCCCAGGCAATGCCGCCAACCGCAACGAAGCGTTGCCCGCCATCCGCACCCGCCAGTTCGATGCCGGGCTGCGCTATGCCATCACGCCCGCCATTAAGCTGGTCGCCGGGGTGTTCGACATTTCGAAGCCCTATTTCAACCTCGATGCCAACAACCGTTTCGATGTGCTGGGTGATGTTATCAACCGCGGGATGGAAGTCTCGGTGGCCGGGGCGGCGACACGCGATCTCAGCATCGTCGCCGGCGCGGTGCTGCTATGGCCGAGGGTGACCGGCGCGGCTGTCACGGGAGGGCGGATCGGCGATCGCCCGGTCGGTGCCATCAGCCAGCGAATGGAATTGAGCGCTGACTGGCGGCCGCCGTTGCTGCCCGGCGTGTCGCTCGATACCAAAATCGCCTGGCGCGGCGCCGAAACCGCCACCGTCAGCAATGCGGTCGCCATTCCGGCGCGCGCCAATGTCGACATCGGTGGCCGCTATCGCTTTAAGCTGGCGCGCAACAGGGCGCTGTTGCGGGTGCAACTGGCCAATGTCTTCGATGTGCGCGGCTATGACCTGCGCGGCGCCGGCGCCTATGGGCCGATCCCGGGCCGGTTGTTGCAGGCCTATGTGACGGTCGATTTCTGATGACCGCGATCGATCTGGCCAGCGAAGCGGCAACGGTGGCGCTGGCCCGCGGCCTGGCGGCGGTGCTGCGGCCCGGCGACACGGTCGCTCTGGCCGGCGATCTTGGTACCGGCAAATCGACCTTTGCCCGCGCGCTCATCC
>JBMOFG010000313.1:0-3161 GCA_049314415.1 Polymorphobacter sp. | reverse complement strand
AGCAGATATTCGCCATAGCCTGATTTGCGCAACGGTTGCGCGATCGCTTCGAGTTGCTCGGCCGAGATGAAGCCCTGGCGCCAGGCGATTTCTTCCGGGCAACAGATCTTCAGGCCCTGGCGTTCCTCGACGATACGCACATATATTCCGGCATCGAGCAACGATCCGTGCGTGCCCGTATCGAGCCAGGCAAAGCCGCGGCCCATCAGTTCGACTTCGAGTTTGCCGGCTTCGAGGTAGAGACGGTTGAGATCGGTAATCTCCAGTTCGCCACGCGGTGATGGGCGGACGTCCCGGGCCAATCGTACAGCGTCTCCATCGTAGAAATACAGCCCGGTCACCGCATAGTTGGATTTAGGATTGGCTGGTTTTTCTTCGATGGTTTCGGCGCGGCCAGCGGCATTGAACGACACCACGCCATAGGCGGCAGGGTCCTTGACGTAATAACCGAACACGGTCGCGCCATCCTGGCGGGATCCGGCCTGCGCCAGCAGTTCGGGCAGGCCATGGCCGTAAAAGATATTGTCACCCAAAATCAGCGTCGACGGCCGATCGCCGACGAATTCCGCCCCGATATGATAGGCTTGCGCCAGCCCTTTTGGTTCTGGCTGCACCGCATAGCGGATGTCCATCCCCCAGTCGCTGCCATCCCCCAGCAATCCGGCAAAAGCCGCACTGTCGGCTGGTGTCGTGATGACAAGCACTTCGCGTATGCCGGCAAGCATGAGAACCGACAGCGGATAATAGATCATCGGTTTGTCGTAAACCGGCATGAGCTGCTTGGAGACCGGCTTGGTCAACGGATACAGCCGGGTGCCTGACCCTCCGGCCAGGATGATCCCCCGGCGATTGGATGCTTCTGTTACCATCAGGCTCGCCCTTGTACCAGGCGGCGGACAAGCCCGGCAAAGCTGCGAGCCTGCGCAACGGGGTTGTCCCTGACTGCAGCAGCCCATAAACGCAGTCCGCGATAGCGCGGCCATGGCCGGCCGGTCAGTATCAACGCGGCAAGGCGTGACAGTATCAGTTTCTTGCGGCGCGCCTGAGCCGGTTGCATCGCGCCGATGGCGGCGGTTTCGAGCGGCGTGGTGAAGATGCGCTCCGCGACCCGGGCTTCGGCGACCAAGGCAGCGCCGGCCGCTGTGCGCGCGATGACGAGGCTGCGGCCTGCCTGTTCCGCGAAGCTTGGGTAGCCGCGTTTATCACCCTCCCACGCATCGGCGCAGGCGACATCGGCGACATTGCCCGTGGCATCGGGACATATCTTGCAACGGAACTGGACTTCTTTTGAAAGGATGCCGCCCCAGCTGTCGGCATAGCTCATCTCGCGGGTGCTGCCGTCCGTCAGCGTGGCCTTGGCGAATCCTGGCCAGCCATCGCCGCGATAGCGGAAGGCCGTCACGTCATCAGGATCAACCCCCATCCGATCGAGAATATGACGGGTGCCCGCAGCGCTGGGGATGCCGGCACAAAAGAACGCCAGCATGACAGGCACTTTGGCGTTGATACGCGGGTCGTGGCGCGCGCGCGCGCGCAACGCCGAAACGTCGCAAGGCTTGCCGACACAGGCGAACCGTCCCGGCCGCGCGAGCCAGCCTTCCAACCCGGCCAGTGGCGCCGATGCCGTGTAGCGTGAACCAGCCGCTGCAAAAATATCGGTTTCGCTCGTCGAAACGCGGGTTTGGTTCCCGGTCGGCATATCGGGGTCGGCGCCGGTCTGCACGACATAATCGACAAGACCCGTCGATATCGCGTGAACAAGCAGCGCCGAGATTACTCCGCCCGAGGAAGCCTGATGGCGCAAGGCAGCATCAATGGCATGACCAGTCCCGACATGATGCACCGGGCCCCACAGCGGATCGACGAAAGGCGCCGGCGGATGATCGCTTTCGTCTATTACCAGACCCGGGCAGGCAGCAGCAATTTCCGCATCTTGCGCAGCGGTCAGGGTTGCCGATTGCTGCGGTCGAAGATAGCCGGGGGCGACCATTGCCATGGTGACAGCCGCCGGCGCAATGGCGGCGCACAGGCCGCAGCCGGTACAAAGCTGTCCTTTTTCGACACGCGCCAGCGCCGGGGAGGGGATGGTGCGGGTCACGCCGTCACTGCTGCGAATTGCCTGGCGAGCTCGGCTGTGTAAACTTCAATACCGGCAGCGATTGCGGCGTCACCTTTGCGGATGTCAGCGGCCATTTCGTCGCGCCGGGCAAAAGCATCGAGAATGAATGCCCGTGCTTGTTCGGTCGTTATGCCTTTGGCCGGCACCAACCACGGATAGTGCAGCCCGCCATACAGACCTTCGAATTTGCGGCTGTAGCTGATGGGTACGACCGGCACTCCCGCAGAATAGGCCGCGATAGTCGCGTGCATACGGGCCCCAAGAAGGAAATCTAATCGAGATATAAACGACTTGGCTTCCGACGGAGAAGCGAAATTGGGCCCGCGCACCAGCGCTGGAAATTCGGCCTTGAGCTGGTCGGCTGTGCTGGTGTCATCATCGCGGGCGATGCCCGATGTGATGACATGGGGGACCAGTGTCACCTCGACATTCGGCATCGCCAAGAAGTCAGCAATGATCGCGCGGGTCAATGCAGCATAATCGATACTGATGCCGAATTCATTCTGGCCCGAATAGCCACCGCTCATCAGCAGGCCGGAAGCATTGATGCCGACGCGTACCGGGCCGCAGGGGGTTCGCTCGGCGCGATCGAAAGGTAAAGCGAAGGCGACATCGATCGCCTGGCGTGCATTGGAATCGGGCGCCATCTCGCGCAGCACGGACATCGACATCGGATCGCGCACAAATATTATCTCGGCCTTTCGGCACGCCCAGACGGCAAGGGCAGTGTGGGGCTGGCGCGTGAATGGCCCGATCGTCTGGGGCGACAAAATAAGCCGCTTGCCGCGAGCCAGCGCCAGGGCCTTGGTCGCGATGATATAAGCGTAGCGCTTGTCGGGATAAATATCGGCAAAGCTGTCGCCGGCACCGATATCCAGCATAATGTCGATCGATTTGAGGTCGGCCCAGTAGCCCCAGGGCGCTACCATGTAGCTGCCGGTGATCGCGCGATAGTCTATGTCAGGGTGGTTGACGTAGCGTTTTCCCGTGTCAACGCCGGTCTGATTCCAGGCCATTCGGGCGGAGTAAAAGCAGGCCAGTG
>JBMOFG010000312.1:0-3191 GCA_049314415.1 Polymorphobacter sp. | reverse complement strand
TTTTGACTCCTCGACATCGGATGTCTCTAACCCTACCAAGACGTCAAAACAACGCAGGAAAAACATGTCGAAAACCGCTCTCATAACCGGCGTAACGGGCCAAGATGGCGCTTACCTGTCCGAATTGCTGATGTCCAAAGGCTATATTGTCCATGGCGTCAAGCGCCGGTCATCCTCCTTCAATACCGGCCGGATCGACCATCTCTACAAGGATCCGCATGGTGGCCCGACCCCATTCCATCTGCATCACGGCGACCTGACCGATTCGACCAACCTCATCCGCCTGATCCAGGAAACGCGACCGGATGAAATATACAATCTGGCCGCGCAGAGTCACGTTCAGGTCAGCTTTGAAACCCCCGAATATACTGCCAACGCAGATGGCATCGGCACTCTGCGCTTGTTGGAGGCAATCCGCATTCTCGGCATGGAGAAGTCGACCCGCTTCTACCAAGCGTCAACATCGGAACTTTACGGCCTTGTGCAGGAGATTCCGCAGCGCGAAACGACACCATTTTACCCGCGTAGCCCATATGCGGCTGCCAAGCTTTATGCTTATTGGATCACGGTGAACTATCGTGAGGCCTATGGCATCCACGCCAGTAACGGCATCCTGTTCAACCATGAAAGCCCGTTGCGTGGCGAAACTTTTGTCACCCGCAAGATCACTCGTGCCGTTGCGGCGATCGATGCGGGTACGCAGGCACAGCTTTATCTAGGCAACCTCGATGCGCAGCGCGATTGGGGACATGCGCGCGATTACGTCGAAGGCATGTGGCGGATCGTTCAGCATGAATTCCCCGAAGACTGGGTGCTTGCAACTGGAACAACCACCAGTGTTCGCCGCTTCGTCGAACTTGCCTTTGCCGAGATTGGCCGTGCCCTCGTCTGGAGTGGCAAGGGTGTTGATGAAGTTGGTCGCTGTGCCAAATCGGGTGAGATCATTGTCGGCATCGATCCGAAGTATTTCCGCCCAACAGAAGTCGATCTGCTGCTCGGCGATCCGACCAAGGCGCGCACGCGTTTGGGCTGGGAGCACACGACCACAATGGATGAACTTGTTCGCGAAATGGTTGCTGCCGACGTGCTCGCCGCGCGCAAGACTGCTTGATGCATCGGCCGTAGCACCGTGAGCAACGACCCAATGGCGGCTTTGTCCGATGCCTCACCCGCGGTAGGATCGTCGACGACAGTCGATCTGTTGGCGTTCGTTGCTTATGTGCGGCGTCGGCTTTGGTGGCTTGCTGCAGCCATGCTTGCTGGCTTGCTCCTCGCCTTTGGCTATCTCAATGTCGCGACTCCAAAATACGCAGCCACCCTGCGTGTCAGCCCGGCCGCAGCCGGTGGCGGCGGCCTCGGTGGCGCATTGGGGCAACTCGGCGGCATCGCGGCAATGGCCGGGATCGATGTCCGCCAGGGTTCATCCAGCGGGGCCTCGCCCTTTGATCTGTATCTCGACACGCTGCGATCCCGTCACATCGCCGATCTGTTGGCGAAGGACCAGCGGTTGATGCGGCATATTTTCATCAGCGAATGGGACCCGTCTACCGGTCAATGGCGCGAACGGCGCTCGATTTTGCGTTCTGCGTCGAAATTAGTGAAGCAGGTTGCCGGTCAGTCTGGCCCGCCATGGCAGCCGCCCGCCGGGGGCGAGCTTGCCGACTATCTCGCCAAGAAGGTTGTGGTTCAGGCGCCAAAGCCAAAGGATCCGCCAGTCACAAGCCTTTTGTACGAAGACCGGGATCCGGCGTTCGCCGCTATGTTGCTCGACAAGTTGAGCGCCGTTGCCGATGATTCCATCAGAAAACGTACCTTGGTCCGCGCGACGACCTATGCACGCTATCTGGAGAACCGCCTCAAGTTCACGGACAATGTTGACCAGCAGCGGCGTCTTTCGGAAATTCTGCTCGATCAGGAACGCGCGATCATGATGGCGGGGTCAAGTGTTCCGTTCGCAGCGACACCGAGCGAGCCTGCGGTGCCAAGTCAGCGTCCGGTTCGCCCCAATGTCGTGACGACCCTGCTTTTGGGGTTGTTGATTGGTGCGATCGTCGCCGTGCTCTGGCTGTTCGTCATGTATCTTGCGAAGCCGCAAGGCGGTGATGGCCTGTCTTGACGCCGCACCTGCCACTGGCATGAAGTTGTCGGCATTGCTACATTGACCGAGACGACGCAAAAAGGGACGCGATTTTGTCAGCCGCAAACTTCAATCTCGACGGGGCGCGCATCTGGGTGGCTGGCCATCAGGGCATGGTCGGCTCCGCCCTTATTCGACGCCTCCAGCACGAGCAGATCGGCGCTGTGCTCACGTCCGACCGGCGGCAAGTCGATCTGCGGCGTCAGGTCGATGTTGAAAACTGGATGCATCACAATCGCCCCGACGTCGTGGTTGTGGCTGCAGCGCGTGTTGGCGGAATTCTTGCGAACGACCGGTTTCCGGCCGACTTTCTCTACGACAATCTTGCGATCGAGTCCGCCATCATCAAGTCTGCGGCAGATCAGGGCGTCGCAAAGCTCCTGTTTCTGGGATCGTCCTGCATTTATCCGAAGCTGGCTGCACAGCCAATCGCCGAAGCATCATTGTTGACGGGGCCACTTGAGCCGACCAATCAATGGTACGCGATCGCTAAAATCGCCGGTGTCATGCTTTGTGATGCATATCGCCGCCAGCATGGGCTCGATTTCATCAGCGCCATGCCGACCAATCTTTACGGACATGGCGATAATTATGATCTAGAATCGAGCCATGTCATCCCCGGACTTATTCGCAAATCTATAGCCGCACGTGATAGCGCTGCGCAGGCAATGACCGTATGGGGCAGCGGCAGGCCGCGACGGGAGTTCATGTTTGTCGATGATCTTGCCGATGCGCTCGTCTTTTTGTTGCGCCATTTTTCTGATGAGGGGCCGATCAATGTCGGTACAGGTAGCGATGTATCGATCGCCGAACTTGCACAGATCGTTGCAAATGTCGTTGGCTTTTCCGGAGCGCTAGCGTTTGATGCATCAATGCCTGACGGCACACCGCGAAAGCTGATGGATAGCAGTCGCCTCGCGGCATTGGGTTGGCGTTCAAGTAGAAGCTTGGCGGATGGGTTGGCGCTTACAGTTGCCAGTTTGGGAGCCGACTTCGCCGTGGACTTGTAACGGTTTTGCGCCGGTCACTTGAGAGTTAAACGCTCGATCAAGGA
>JBMOFG010000311.1:0-3215 GCA_049314415.1 Polymorphobacter sp. | reverse complement strand
TCCGGCCTCTGCCTCCCGAAGACAGCGCTCTACCAGGCTGAGCTACGCCCCGACGGCAGTGGAAGCGGGCGTATAGCGGTGCGGTTGTGGCCGCGCAAGACGGTGCTGCCGATTTGTTGGGTCACCGACTGCCCAGCACGCCGCGACGATGCAGCAAGGCATCGATGCCGGCGGTCGCGGCGCGGTAATCGGCGCTTTCGATTGTCCCATAGCGCTGCTTGAACTGATCATTGGTCATGCCTTCCGCCAGTCCGGTCGCATCGAGCGGCAGCAGGGTCGCATTGGTCGCCGCCGCCATCTCGCCGCGAAAGGCCAGGGCACGCTCGGCATCGACGGCCGCGCCGCCGACCGCCAGACCGGCACGATCAGCGGCCAGATCGACCAGCGAAAAGCCCGAGCCGCCAGGCAAGCTGTCGGACAATTCCTTCCAATTGCCCATCGCCTCGCTGACATCATCGCCTACCGTCGCCCCCAACGCCGCCGACAGGCTCCAATGTTTGGCAAGATCGGCGCGCCCGGCCAGCATCGGCTGGCCGGGCCGCTGACGACAGGCCGCAACCCGTCGGCCGGCATCAATGGCCAGCCGCCCGGCGCGCGGGCCGACCGCCATCATTGCCACGGCCACCAGCGCCGCGCGATTTTCCGCAACCGCTGCTGCGGGTGTAGCCGGCCGCGCCATCGCCATGGCCCGCATCAAATGCAGGGCGATATCGCACTGCGGTGTCGCCGTTTCGGCAGCGACAAGCGCGCAATAAATTGTTGCTGTTCGGGCCCCATCGGCCGGATCGCTGGCAATGCCGACCAGGCTGTCGGCAATGCCGGTGCCAAGAACCGGCGATTTGATCGTCAGTTTCAGAGCTCCGTCCGCCACATCAAAGCCACGCACCAGATCGGCAAGCTGTGGCAGCTCATGGCCGCGCCAACGCAGCAACTGCGCCACGGCCTCCAGCCCGAACCGCGTCAGGAAGGCCGGAATCGGCAGGTCGCCAAGCTTTGCCGTCAACTTCGGAAAGCCGCCCGACGGCCATGCGTCGACCCGCGCATTCAGCCACAGCCCGAATGGCAGCGCCATGCTGGCAGCAGCGCCGGCATGGTCTTCGGCCACGCCGGCATCGACGCGGCGGAAACGCAACGCTTTGCCGGCCAGACTTACCACGGCGCGGGCATCGGCATCGGTGAAGCGAACTTGCGCGGATGGCGGCGGTCCGGCCAGCGCATCGCGCAGCCGACGGTAATTCGCCTGGCCAGCACGTACCTGCGTTGCGTCCGGGGCGCCGTTGGGCGGCAACAGCGGGGCTGTTTCTATGGCCAGTATAACGGGCAGCGCCACCACTGCGGCGAGGACCAGCGCGACCGTGCGGGCGCGGTTCACGCCCCCAGCACCGCCAGCATGTCGGCAACCCGCACCAGCTTCTCACGCGGGGCGCCGGGCCTGGCGCCGGCAATCTCGGCGGCATCAAGCCGCTGCCACTGACCAAAATCGGTCGCCCCGACGCCCCGGCCTGCGAGCAGCGCATCGAGCGCGGCGCCGGCATCACGATCCTTTCCGCACACGATGTCTGCGGCAATAGCGTCGGCCACGGCAAAGCCGTCGGGCCGGTTGGTGCCGATCGTACCCGATGGTCCGCGTCGCGCCCAGCCGCTGGCATAAAGACCGGCGAAGATGCGGCCCATGTCGTCACAGGGAAAACGCCCCAGTTCCGGCGCATATGGCACGCCCTCGATCGCACTGGTGCGATAGCCGATGCAGGCGATGATCAGCCCGCACGGAATAGCATGCAATTCACCGGTGCCGACGGCTTTTCCATCCTCCAGCCGCGTGGTTTCGACGATCAGCCGTTCGGCCTTGCCATGTCCCTCCACCGCCACCGGGCGCCGGAAGAATTCAAAATTGATGGTGACGGGCTTTTCGCCGCGTTCCAATCCGGCAAAGCCACGCAGATGCGTGACCATCTTGCGATGCCCGGGCTCAAGCGCCGCATCGGCTTCCAATGGCGGCAGATCGCCCGGCCGCACCAGCGGGCACGCACGCTCGAGATGGCCAAGCTCGCCGGCTTCCTTGGTGGTGAAGCTCGCCTGATGCGGTCCGCGCCGGCCAACGATATGAATATCGCGGATCGCTGACTGCCGCAGCGCATCGACGGCATGCTGGGCAATGTCGGATGTTTCAAGCTCGGGCACCGTTTTGGCGAGGATGCGGGCGCAGTCGATCGCAACATTGCCATTGCCGATGATCGCGGCGCCATGATGCGAGAGCGGCACCCGCAAATCGGCAAAATCCGGATGCCCATTGTACCAGCCGACAAAGGCCGCCGAGCCGATGACGCCGGGCAGATCGTCGCCAGGAATACCGATGGGCTTGTCATGCGGAGCCCCGACCGACAGCACGACGGCATCATAAATATCGAGCAGTTCGGCCACCGTCACATCGCGCCCGACCATGACATTGCCGACAAAGCGCACCCCGGCGCCCAGATTGGTCGCCTCGTACCGGCGCGTCACAGCCTTGATCGACTGGTGATCGGGCGCCACGCCGGCGCGAATCAGGCCATAGGGCGTCGGCAACCGATCGATGATGTCGATCCGCGCCGTACCGCCCCACTGCTTGAGTGCCGCCTCGGCGGTGTAATAACCGGCCGGGCCGGCACCGATAATGGCGATATTGAGCGTCACGCTGGCCTCCGAACATGCTGCCCTCTGCGATACGGGCGCAGCCCTGCCCCGGTCAAGCAAGCAGGGCTTTCACGCGACAAAGCCTCATCCTTGCGCTGCTGCCGTCGGCACCGGCGTTTATGCGATCAGGCCACATCGGGCTGATGCGACGGCAGGCGAACCGGGCTGTCCGGTGACGCGGTTGAGCCGGCCCGCCCATATCGCCGCATTGCCCTTCCCGCACCCTCTGCTACATGCAACGCCATATGACCGCCGATATCTCCCTCATCCGCAACTTCTCGATCATCGCGCACATCGATCACGGGAAATCGACCCTGGCTGACCGGTTGATCCAGACCACCGGCGGGCTGACAGCGCGCGAGATGTCGGAACAGGTGCTCGATAACATGGATATCGAGAAGGAACGCGGCATCACCATCAAGGCGCAGACAGTGCGCCTCGATTACCCGGCCAAGGATGGCAAGACCTATGTCCTGAACCTGATGGACACGCCGGGGCATGTCGATTTCGCCTATGAAGTGTCGCGCTCGCTGGCCGCCTGC
>JBMOFG010000310.1:0-3221 GCA_049314415.1 Polymorphobacter sp. | reverse complement strand
GGTCAGCAGCACATATTTTTCAATCGTCGTAAACCGCGGGGCCAACCGTTCGACCAGCCCGATGAAGGTCAGGTCGAAGAATAGCACTCGGTCTTCGGCGTGATTGGCGATGTAGACGATCTGATCGTCGAACAGCCGCGGGTTGATAGTGTGGGCGACCCCGCCCATCCCCGAGATGCCATACCAGCTTTCGACATGCCGCCAGGTGTTCCAAGCCAGGGTCGCCACCCGGTCACCTGGCAAGGCCCCCAGCCCGCGCAGCGCTGCCGCCACCCGGCGGGCGCGCTCGTTGACGTTGCGCCAGTTCGTGCGGTGTGTCTCGCCTTCGCATGATAGGCTGACGATCTCGCGGTCGCCGTGGTTGATCGCGGCATGGTCGATAAGCTTGGATACCAGCAGCGGCCAATCCTGCATCGTGCCTGCCATCATCATCTCCCCGAAACGCATTGATCCCGGTGTCTTGATAGCCAGAAACAATAGCAGTTGACAGACGGAACAAAACAAGAACATTATGCGAGCAACGAAAGGAAACCCATCTCATGACACTCCTGCCAGCAACTTTTATCCTGCTTGCCTTCACGGGCATCTATACCGGCGTCCTTGCCATGGTCGGCACACGCAGCGACACGCTGGCCGCCGCGCTGTTCACGCGGCGGCCCTGATCACGGCCTTATACCGGCATTATTCGCCGTCCGGATGCTCCGCCACGGCGGCTTCGGGCGCACTGCCCAGGTTGCGGACCTTCAACCGGGCATAGCTGCGCACGGCAAAGGGCACCGAAATCGCATAGCCGAGAATGCCAAGGGTCATCGTCATCCATGGCGCGGTAAACAGCATCCCGGCAAAAAGGCCGACGCCGACCAGTGCCGGCAGCCGTTGCGCAGGGCGCAGCCGCACCGCCCCCCAACCATAGGTCGGCAGGCTCGATGCCATCAGAAATGCCGTTGTCGTGGTGATGATCGCCACCAGCGTGTAGCGCACCCGCAGATCTTCAAGCAGCAGCGGTTCCAGCCAGAAAGTCAGGAACAAGGGGCTGAGCGTCAGCGCCGCTGCCACCGGCGCCGGAACACCGGTCAGATAGCCGGCACGTTTGTGCGGTTGCTCGGCGGAATCGATCTGCGCGTTGAAACGGGCAAGGCGCAGCGCGCACGTCACGGCATGGGAAAGAGCGATCACCCATCCGAAGCCCGGCAGATGCTGCAGCGCCCAAAGATAGACAATCAGCGCCGGCGCCACGCCAAACGCCGTCACATCCGACAGCGAATCAAGCTCGGCACCAAAACGGCTCGTGCCTTTCAACAGGCGCGCAATGCGGCCGTCGATGCCATCAAGCACCGCCGCCACCATGATCGCGCCAACCGCCTTTTCCCATTCCCCGGCGATGGCAAAACGCACGCCCGTCAGGCCGAAGCAAAGGGCCAGAACCGTCACGGCGTTGGGAATCAGCGCGCGCAGCGGAATGCCGGTTCGGCGTTGCAAACGCGCGCCGGGCGACAATCGCTGCGGAATTTCCGTCACTGGGCGGTCCCGCGCGGCTGGCCGAGGTCATCGCCAAGCCGCGCCAGAATGGTTTCCCCGGCGATGGCGCGCTGCCCGACGATCACAGCGGTTACATAGCCGGGCGGCAGGAACACATCGACCCGGCTGCCGAAACGAATCAGCCCGACACGTTCGCCAGCCGAAAGCTTAACGCCCGGTTCGATGAAGCGCATGATGCGCCGCGCCACCAACCCGGCGATCTGGGTAAAGGCCACCTTGGTCCCGGCGGCATCCTCGACGATGAAATATTGCCGCTCATTGTCGTCGCTCGCCTTATCGAGATCGGCATTGAGAAACTTGCCTGGCACATAGACGATGCGCGTGCAGGTACCGGCGATCGGCGAACGGTTCACATGGACATCAAAGACATTCATGAACACCGAAACGCGCGTACACGGCGCCGGTGGCAGACCGCCTTCACCCGCCAATTGCCGCGGCGGTTCGACGATGGTGATCAGGCTGACAAGCCCGTCGGCGGGTGAAATGATCAGCCCTGCTCCATCGGGCGTGACGCGGATGGGATCGCGAAAAAATGCCGCAATCCAAACGGTCAGCCCCGTCAGCAGCCAGGCGATGGTGTGCAGATTGAAGATGAAACCCGTTACCAGAACCGCGATAACCGCGATGGCGACGAATTTGCGCCCTTCGGGATGCATCGGCGGCAGTTTGTACCGCGCCGATTCGCCGGGAATGATCGCAAGGGACCGTTCGGAAACAGCGTCGGGTTCAGTGGGGCGTTGATTGCTCATAGGGTGACGTTACCTTCCCTGCCTGTTGCGCGCAAATCAGGCTGATGACGCAGGGCCGCCGAAACGGCATAGAACGGCTATGATTGAATCTGTCCTGCTCTTCTGCGGCTCGCGCCCCGGCCATGATCCGGCGCATGTCGCGCTTGCTGCTGCGTTCGGCACCCTGCTTGCCCGACACCGCGTTACCCTTGTGTACGGCGGCGGCGCCGTCGGCTTGATGGGCGTTGCAGCGCGCGCCGCAATGGCGGGCGGCGGCCGCGTCGTCGGAATCATCCCGCGACTGCTGATGACCGCCGAAATCGCCCAAGCCGACTGTGACGAACTGCACGTCGTCGAGACCCTGCACGAACGTAAGGCGATGATGCACGCCCGGGCCGATGCCATCGTTGCTTTGCCGGGCAGCATCGGGACCCTCGATGAACTGTTCGAATCGCTTACCTGGCGCGAACTCGGCATTCACGACAAGCCGATCTGGCTGCTCGGCGGCAATGACTATTGGGCTCCTCTTGCCGCCTTGCTGCGCCACATCGCCGATGCCGGTTTTGCGCCGCCGGATCTCGACCGGCTGGTGCAGCCCCTGCCCGATCTTGCGGCGCTGGCGGCGCATTTGCCCGCCATCGGCCGGCTTGCCTGACCCGCCCTTGCCGGTGGGAAATTCTTACCCGGCCAACGCAGCCGCGACCGGCAATTGTTGACCCTTGGCCCCTCACCGCCCTAGAGGGGGGATGTATAAAGCAGGTTTGGATCAAGGGACAATCATGGCGAAGATCAAGGTCAAAAATCCGGTCGTGGAGCTCGACGGCGACGAGATGACCCGGATCATCTGGCAATGGATCCGTGAACAGCTGATCCTGCCCTATCTCGACATCAAGTTAATTTATTTCGATCTCGGCATGGAAAGCCGTGACGAGACCGACGACAAGATCACCGTCG
>JBMOFG010000309.1:0-3228 GCA_049314415.1 Polymorphobacter sp. | reverse complement strand
AATACCTTGAACGCCTCGCCGGTCACCAATCCGAGCCCGTTCGCCTTTGCGCCGGCAACGCAGAACCGGCTGTTCGTCGGCGAGGTGCCGGCCCAGCCGGTGCTGGCGCCTGGCGAAGTCCGCCCGGCGGGCCTGCTCATCGATCCGCGTGCCTATGGTCTGGACGGGCCAACGGACGTGGCCTCGGTGAAGCTCGAATGGAACGATGGCGGACCGTTTTCGGCGCTTTACCAGTTTGGCTATACGGCTGCTGCCGTGACCCAGCGCGGCAATGCTATGCGCAATCCGACGCAATCGGCGACCTTGACGTCGTTCGTGCCTTTCCAGACCTTCGTCGGCACCCTGTTCGATTCGTCGGGCAGCGATTCAAGCTTCAAGGGCTACAGCCATGAAGTGCGCTTCAGCTATGACAACGAAGGCCCGTTACGCGGCCTGTTCGGTGTCAACTATTCGCGCACCAAGGACATCGAATCGAACGCCAACGAAATCCATCCCGTCAATTCGACAACGCTGCTGCCGGCAACCAACGTCTATTTCCCGATCGGCCCCGGCCTGCCGCGCAATGCCGCCGGCGCACCTGGCCGCCTGACTTATCTGCAGCGTGATGAAGATATCTTCAGCGCCTTTGCGTTTGTCGCCTACACGCCGAGCGACAAGCTCGAAATCACCCTTGAGGGCCGCTACACGATCGAGAAACAGAAGGTCATCGACTTCCTCGGCGCCAATCCGGCGGCGCCGCTCGTGCAGTTGCTCGACCCGCCGCGTCTCAACGGGACGACCAGATTCTTCACGCCGCGCGGCTCGATTACCTATCGGGCGACCCCTGATAATCCGTTCTATGCGTCGGTCGCGCGCGGTGTGAAATCGGGCGGTTTCAATGGCGCCACCTCGATCCCACAGGAGGCCCAGCGCACCTATGCGCCGGAAACCAACTGGACCTATGAAATCGGCTCCAAGAACCAGTTTTTCGACCGTAAGGTGACGGTCAATCTCGCTGCCTATCATACCAGCTGGCGCAGCCTGCAGACCAATGTCGTCCGCCTGCGGGCCAATGGCACCCCGGATACGGCGTTTCTGGTGCCGACGATCGTTGGCAATCTCGGCGGTGTCAACGTCTGGGGTGGTGAAGTCGAACTCGCCTGGCGGGTATCGGACATGCTGACGCTTGATGGTGGTGCCAGCTACAACAGCGCCAAATATACCGACGAAACAACTTCGCAGCGCTTCGGCATTTCCGGTAATTGCAACGGCATCGTCTGCGCGGCGGTCGGTAGCCCGCCAGCGCTGCCGATCGGCGGCAACAATGTCGAGCGGCGTCCCAATTTCGAAGCCTTCGGCGGTGCTACCCTTAATGGTGATTTCAGCGACAAAAACAGCTGGTTCATTCGCGGTGATTTCACCTACCAGACCAGGCAGTTCATCGACGAAGCCAATCTTGCCTTCACACCCGGCCGCTTCATCATGAACGCCGGAGCCGGAGTGACCTTTGGCATCTTCTCGGTCAACGCCTGGGTGCGCAACATCGCCGACAGGCAATATGCATCGTCGTCGCTGTTCCTGATCGGCACCGGCGGCGCGCTGTCGGCATCCTATGTGCCGACGCTGGGCGATCGCCGGACCTTTGGCCTGAGCGGCGCGGTCAAGTTCTGATGATGACGGGCGCGATCCGGGCCGGGCCTGTCGCCCGGATCGGGTCGCGGCTGTTATCCGATACTGCGGCGTGATCGACCGGCGCCAACTGGTGGCCGCCGGTGTTGCTTCCACTTTGATTGGCAGTGCGGCGATTGCTGTCCCGCCCGCCCGAGATGGTCAGCTTGTGCTGGCGGATGGCCGTTCCAACCCGGTGCGGCGCTGGCAACCACCGGGCAAGCCACGCGGTTTCATTCCCTTCTCGCACGGCGCCAACAGCAGTGGTGCCAAATATGACCGGCTATGCGGCGCGCTGGCGGCGGCCGGTTTTTGTGTCTGCGCGCCCACCCATGCCGATTCGCCCGACCATCCCGGCGGCGGGAAGATCCCGCGCGAACAGGGTATTCCGCTGCGGCTGGCCGATATGCGCGGGCTGATTGCCGAAGGGGTCGCTGCGGGGTTGCCGGTGATTGCCGCCGGCCACAGCTATGGCGCGCTGATCGCCCAGATGCTCGGCGGTGCCGGTGGCGCACCCGAAGCGGCCGTCGAGGCGGTCATTGCCTGGTCGCCGCCCGGCCCGTTTCCGCCGGCGATCACCGCCAATCTGTGGAAGACGGTCGCGCGGCCGATGTTCGTTGAAACCGGCACCGCCGATATGTTGCCGATGATGGCGCCGACCTGGGATGTTCACCGCGTCAGCCATGATGTCGCGCCGGGGCCGGGGGTGCTGTTCGTCGGCGAGGGTGTCGACCATTATTTCGGCAACATCATCTGCCGCCCCGAACGCACCGAGCCACCGCAGGAAGCGCAATTCGCCGATGCGCTGGCGGTCACCCTCGCCTTTGCCAATGCGGTGCTGGCGGGCAAGCCCTTGGCGCCGCTGGCGCGCTCGAAACAGCCGGGCAAAAGCTGGGTCGAGGTGCGGGCCTGATCCGCCGCCATTATGTCGATGGCCGCTGGGGGCAGGTGCATGTCACCGCCGCCGGCGCCGGGCCGACGCTGGTGCTGCTCCACCAGTCACCGCTGTCGGCCGGCCAGTTCCTGCCGGCCTTTCCCGCGCTGGTTGCCGCTGGCCTGCGGGTAGTGGCGCTCGATACGCCGGGTTTTGGTGCGTCCGATCCGCCGCCGGCGCCGGTGTCCATTGTCGATCATGCCGACGCGCTGTTGCCGGTGCTGGGCGCGGTTGCCGGTGGTCCGGTGCATCTGCTCGGCCATCATACCGGAGCGATGATTGGCGCGGCGCTGGCGGCGCGGCATCCGACGGCGCTCGCCAGCCTGATCCTCAACGGCGTGCCGCTGTTTGATGATGCCGAGCGGGCGTTCTTTGCCACATTCCGCTTTGTGCCGGTCAAGCCGCGTGCCGATGGCGGGCATCTCGTCGATGCGTGGCAGCAGCGGCTGAAGGCGAGCCCCGGCTGGACCGACCTGGCCGCGATGCACCGCCATGTCGCGACGCAGATGGCCAATCCCGATCGCTATCACTGGGGTTTCGAGGCGGCGTTCGCGCATGACCTTGCGGCGGATGTGGCCGGAATCACGACACCGACGCTGATCCTGACCAACAGCGGCGAAGATCTGTATGCCGCCTCGCAGCGGGCG
>JBMOFG010000308.1:0-3238 GCA_049314415.1 Polymorphobacter sp. | reverse complement strand
CGGCATTTTTGGTAGTACTGATGGCCACGCTGGCTCCCCCTTTGCCGGCATAGTGGCGGCGGCCAACGCCGCTGTCGATGGCATTAGCGCAGGACTTTATGTGCCCCTGCCGCCATTACCGGCCGCGGCTACCGGCGCGGGGCATCTTGCCAAGCGCGCGCCGGGCTTTCACAAGTATGCCCCATGACCAGCATTTCTTCCTTCAAGCTCGGCACCCGCGGCTCGCCGCTGGCGCTCGCCCAGGCCAATATGACCGCCGCTGCGCTCACCGTCGCGCATGGCTGGGCGCCGGGCGTGGCCGAAATCGTCATCATCTCGACTACCGGTGACCGGGTGCAGGATCGACCGCTCGCCGAGATTGGTGGCAAGGCGCTATGGACCAAGGAGCTCGACGCTGCGCTCATCGACGGTCGTATCGATTGCGGGGTCCATTCGATGAAGGATGTCGAAACCCAGTTGCGCGACGGCATCGCGCTTGCAGCCATGCTGCCGCGCGCCGATGTCCGCGAACGGCTGATTGGCGCCGCAAGTATTGATGCGCTGCCCCCCGGCGCCCGCGTCGGCACCTCGAGCCCGCGCCGTGCCGCGCAATTGCGGGCATTGCGCCCCGACATCGTCACCGAAATCCTGCGCGGCAATGTCGCCACCCGCATGGCCAAGGTCGAAAGCGGTGCCATTGACGCGACCTTGCTCGCTGCCGCCGGCCTCGACCGGCTCGGCATCGCCGTCGGCGCGACCATCGCCATCGAAACGATGCTGCCGGCGAGTGCGCAGGGCGCTGTCGGCATCACGGCGCGCGCGGGCGACGAAGCGGTGTTGGCGCTGCTTGCTGCGGTCAACCATCGCGACACTTTTGCTGCCGTTGGCGTTGAACGTGCCTTTTTGGCGGCGCTGGGCGGCACCTGCCACAGCCCGGTGGCGGCGCTGGCAACGATCAGCGGCGACCGGGTTGCGTTCCGCGCCGAGGTCATGACCGAAGACGGCACTGAGATCGAGGAAGGCGGCTTCGAAGCTGCGCTGGCCGATGCGCCCAGCCTTGTCGCGGCGCTCGCTGCCGACCTGCTCGCCGATGCCAGCCCCGGCCTGCGGGCGCTGTTCAGCGCTGGCTGACGCCATGCGTCTGCTCGTCACCCGGCCTTTGCCCGGCGGCGAGGCGACAGCGGCCCGTCTGGCGACGCTCGGTCATGCGTCGGTTCTGGCGCCCTTGATGGCCGCCGAACCCCTCGCCTGGCTGCCGCCGGCGACACCGCCGCAAGCGATCATGCTGACCAGCGCCTTTGCCGCGCGGCTGGCGGCGGCGGATGCCTGGCACGACCTGCCCGCTTATGTTGTCGGCGCAGCCACGGCCATGGCGGCGCGGCTCGCGGGTTTCGTCGACATCCGTGACGGCGGCGGCACTGCTCAGGCTCTGCTCGACGCGGCGGCCGCCGCTGGCATTACCGCGCTCCTCCATCTGGCTGGCGAAGACCGTACGCTGGTAGTCATTCCCGCTGGATTGCGGGTCGATACGCGCACCGTCTACCGCGCCCGCCTGTTGCCGCTCGTTGCTGTGCCGGCGGTCGATTGGGTGTTGCTCTACAGCGCCCGCACCGCCGGGCATTTCGCTGCCGAATGCGACCGCCTGGGGGTTGAACGCGCTACCATTGCCATTGCCGCTTTGAGCGCCGGCATCATTACTGCGGCCGGACTAGGTTGGCAGGCGACGCTAGCGGCACCAGAACCGAGCGAAGCCGCACTGCTGGCGGCCATCGGCGCAACGTGCCAAAAGGGCATGTCTCAGCCATGACACCGGGAAACCTGATGGACGCCCCCTTCGATCGCGGCGAAGTCGATCGCGCCAGCCTCGACGCCACCGAAAGGCTGCGCGCGCGCCTGTCATCGCGCCCGCCGGCGCCGCCCCCACCCGCCGCACGCAGCTTCTTGCCCTGGGCCCTGTTTGGCGCGCTGCTTGTGTTTGTGGCCGGCATGATCGCGAACCCCTGGTTCGAGGCGCGGGTGCGCAGCACGCTACCATTTGCCGCCACGATCGCCCCCGAAGCCGCAGACAGCGCCGAAACCGCCCGGCTGCGGGAAAGGCTGGCCCGGCCTGGCGCAGGGCCTTCCTTGGCCGCCGCGCCGCCGCCTGCCGAGCGGCTGGCACGGACCGAGGCCAAGATCGAGACCAGCAGCGACCAGATTGCCCGCGATGCCGAACGTATCGACCGGCTGACCGCTGCGCTGGCTGCCCTCGCCGCCACGCAACAGGCTGATCGTGTCCGCTCCGAAGCCGCCACGGCGACAGCCATCGCCGCTGCCGACCGGGCCCAGGCGATGCTCGTGCTCGTGCTGGTGCGTCGTGCCGTCGATGCCGGGCGGCCGCTCGGCCCGCTCGACGACCCCCTGCGCCGTTCGTTCGAGGCGCGCTACCCCGATGTGGTGAAGGCAGTGTCGGCGCTGGGCGCGGCACCGGTGTCGTTGGCCAGCCTGCGCCGCGACTTCAACGCCCTGCGCCCCGCCATCGGCGCCCGTGCCACCGACCAGCGCCAGAGTTGGTGGGAAACGCTGATGACAACGATCCGCGCAGCCGTAGCAACGCCCTTGCCTGGCTCGCCGCAGGCTACACCCGAAGCCGCAGCGGCGGCCTTGGCACGGGGCGATTATGCGGCCGCCGCCAACCAGCTGCGCCGCTTGCCATCGCAGCCGCCGGCGCTGGTCTTCTGGCTGGCAGCGGCCGACCGGCTGCAGCGCGGCAACGAGGCGCTGGCGACGCTGGAGGCCGCCAGCCTGCTTGCCGTTCCGATTGTGCCTACAGCGCCGGCAGCGCCCGCCGCCCCCGTCATGTGAAATGATATCGAGTATGCCGCCCAGGGCGAGGCTGGCAGAATCGCAAGCCGCGCGCTCGCCGATCACTTTTTTGCCGATGTGATTGCTGCGCCCGCGCTAACGCGTGCCGAAGAGCGCGCTCCCGACCCGCACCTGGGTGGCGCCCAGCAGGACAGCGGTTTCATAATCCGCTGACATGCCCATCGACAGCTGCGGCAGCGCCAGCCGGCGCGCTAGCTTGTGCAACAACGCAAAAAATGGCGCCGCCTCGATTCCGGCCGGCGGCACGCACATCAGACCGATAATTGGCAGCCCCGCCGCCTGCGCCGCTGCCAGCAACGCTTCGGTATCGGCGATCGCACAGCCGCCCTTTTGCGGTTCGGCACCGATGTTGACCTGAAGGAAGCAATCGCGCCACGTGCCTGCCGCTGCCATA
>JBMOFG010000307.1:0-3247 GCA_049314415.1 Polymorphobacter sp. | reverse complement strand
GATGACGCCGACAAGTGCGCCACCCGCCGCGCCGATGCCGGCGCCTTTCAGCCCATGTGAAGCCTGCTGATTGCCAAATTGATCGGTGGTGCAGGCGCTGAGCGACACGGTGGCGGCGAGCGCCAGCAGAAGCGGCTTGATCCGTGGCATCACGGGTTCCTTTGGCAGGTCTGTCCGCGATCAACGCTCGGCCGCGGCTCAGGTTCCGGCGGCAACAGGCCGACAGCGCGCGTGATCGCATAACGCGCCACCCGCGCCGCGCCATGCTGCTGAACCGGATTGCGGTGGCGCTAAATTCGTTTGGCCAGCGCCTGCGCCGTGGCGGCCTGGGCTTCGGCGGTAATCGTCCAGCCACGCGCCAGCCAGGCAGCGATGATGGCAACGACGACGGGCGGCCCGAGGAACAAGGCGGTCAGCCCGGCAATGGCGGTTTCGCTGTTGGCCGAGCCGGCCTTGGCATCGAAGCCGACGAGATCGAGCACCAGATAGGAAAGGCCGACGGGGATGGCATAGCCGAGCTTTTGCACCCCGACGAGCACGGCATAATAAAGCCCGGCGTTGCTTTTGCCGGTGGCCAGCGTTTCGGCATCGACGACATCGGCGAGCATGGCGCGCACCAGAAACGCCGGTGCCACCGCCGGGATGCCCGCCAGCGTCATCCCGAACGCCGCGGCCCAGAAGTTGTTGGCCGGCAGCAGCACCAGCAGCGCGTGCAAACAGGCATAGCCGCCGATCGACCACATCACCGCCTGGTGCTTCGAGGTGCGGCGCGCGAACCAACCCCACGCCGGCGCGCCGATAAGCCCGGCAGCGAAATAGAAGAGCAACAGCCCGCGCGCGCCTTCGACCGAAAAGCCCCGTGCGGTTTCGAAATAGAAGATCAGCAGCGCGCCGCCAAAGCCCGGCGCCAGGCTGGCAAATAAGTCGATGAGCAGCACCCGGCGCAGCAGCGGCAGCCGCAACGCCGCCCAGATATCGCCCCAGCCGTGCGGCGTCGCATGGCGCGACGGGCGTTCGGGCACCATGAACGATACCAGCACCAGCGCCAGCGGCAGCAGCACCAGCAGCACCCAGCCCATGCCATGGATGCCCAGCGCCGCCCCCGGCGTCCATCCAAAGCGAGGCGCCAGCGTCGTGGCGACCAGCGGCACCGACAACAAGCCGATCAGCCCGACCATGTTGCCGAACTGCCACCAGCCGAAGATGCGGCTGCGTTCGTGATAATCATCGCTCAGCGCCTGACCCCAACTGGTATGCGCCACCGCCGCCGCCGAATAGCCGGCGTACATCAGCAGCAGCCCCATAAAGGCGCGCAGCGGCGTCAGCCCGGGCGGCGCAAAGAACACCAGCGCCAGCCCCGCCATCATGACCAGCCCGCCGCCGAACAGCCACGGCCGAAACCGCCCGAACCGCGTATCTGTCTTGTCGATTCGATGCCCGAACACCAGGTCGAGCGGCAGATCGAGCCAGCGCACCAGTGAAAACAACAGCCCGGTCATGGCAAGATCGAGCCCCAACGTGCCAGCGTAATAGGGGGGCAGGTAAACGACCAGCGGCAGCCCGACCCCGGTCAACGGCAGGCACGGCGCCGCAAAGGCCGCCAGCGTCCGACGATTGAGTTTCACGCGGCTTGCACTCCCCTGCGGCCGTGCGACGCCGCTTTATGGTGTAAGTGGCGGGAAGCGCGGCGGGATGCAAGCCGGGCAATTGCCGCCGGGCCGGCGCGGGTCTACGGGTTGAAAAAATTTGGGAAGGTCGCACGCCATGACGATGAATCCACGGTTCGCCCGCCTGTTGCTCGGGGCGGCGCTGATCCTGCCCACAGCACCGGTGCTCGCCGAAACCATCGCGATCCGCGCCGGGCGGCTGATCACCGATGCGGCGCTGCCGGCGCGCGGGCCCTCGACGATCATCGTCACCGATGGCCGGATCACCGCGATCAACGATCCCGGCGCACCGATCCCCGCCGGGGCAACGATCGTCGACCAATCGACGAAAACCGTGCTGCCCGGCCTGATGGACGCGCATGTTCATCTTGGCGGCGATGCCGATGATGCCTGGTATGCCAGCTTTACGCCGAAGCGGACCGAAGCCTATTCGGTCGCCGTAGGCCTGCGCAACGCGCTGCTGACGGCGCGTGCCGGCTTCACGACAGTGCGCGAGCTTGGCGCCGGGGTCCATGCCGGAGTGGCGGTGCGCGATGCGATCAACGATGGCCTGGCGCCGGGGCCGCGCATCCTCACTTCGGGGCCGGCGCTGTCGGTCATCGGTGGCCATGGCGACACTAGCTATGGCATCAACCCCGAAGTCGCCGACGCGCTCGACCGCGCCTATCCGCAGATCAACCTGTGCACCGGCGCCGATGGTTGCGCCGCTGCGACCCGCGCCGTCACCAAGACCGGCGTCGATGTCATCAAGATCACTGCCACCGGCGGCGTGCTCAGCCTGGGCAATGCCGGGTTGGAACAGCATTTCAGCAATGCCGAGATGCGATCGATCGCCGATACCGCCCACCGCATGGGGCTGAAGGTCGCCGCCCATGCCCATGGCGCGCGCGGCATCGAAGCGGCCGCCAATGCCGGCATCGATTCGATCGAGCATGGCACCTATGCCGATGACGCGAGCATCAAGGCAATGAAAACGCATGGCACCGTGATGGTGGCGACGCTGATGGCGATCGAAGGGTTGAAGGAACGCCTCGGCAAGGGCTTCTACACCCCGGCGGTCGAGACCAAGGCCAATCAAGTCGTCGCCCTGCAGGGCAAGCAGCTCGCTGCCGCCTACAAGGCCGGCGTGCCGATCGCGCTGGGCACCGATGCCGGCGTCTTCACCCATGGCCGCAATGGCGAGGAACTGGGCCTGATGGTCCGGCTCGGCGGCATGACTCCGCGTGACGCGCTGATCGCGGCAACCAGTGGCACGGCGAAACTTCTCGGCATCGATGGCGATACCGGCACGCTGGCGCCCGGCAAGGCGGCCGATCTGATCGCTGTCGATGGCGACCCGTTGCAGGACCCGGCGGCGGTGCTGAAGATTGCCTATGTGATGGTGCGCGGCAAGGCGATCCCGCTCAAATAGCGCCGCAGCCGGCTTGCGCCGGGCCATGCTGCGTCTTACAAAACTCATACACCTGACCTATGGAGCTTCCCCGATGCGTATTGCTGCCCTGCTGCTCGCCGCTACCGCTCTCGGCCTTGCTGCCCCCGTTCTTGCCCAGGCAGCGCCTGCGCCGACCGCCGCAGCGGCC
>JBMOFG010000306.1:0-3274 GCA_049314415.1 Polymorphobacter sp. | reverse complement strand
GGTCTGGTCCAGCGCCAGCACGACATAGCCGCGCCGCGCGAATTCGATGGCAAAGCCCGATTGCGTCTCGGCGCTGATGATATAGCCATGGACGGCAAGAATGCCCGGCGCCGCCGCCGCCGCAGTCGCAGCACTTGGCACATAGAGCAGCGCCCGCAACACCACGCCATCGCTGCCGGCAAAGCGCACATCGCGCACCGTCACCCCGCCCGCTGTCTGCACCTGCGCCGCCCGCCATGCCCCGCCGCACAGCAGCAGCAACCCCGCGATGACCAGCAACCAGCCTTTGCGCATGCCCCGCACTCCCCCCGGATCGGCCCCGCCAACTGGCGCGAAGGACAGGATGCCCGGCGCCGCCGTCTGTGGCAGACTGACACGAGTAGTAGCGCAATCAGCATCAATCAGCATCAATCAGAATGGGGAAAGACAATGGATCTCGGTCTCAAAGGCAAAAAGGTCATCCTGACCGGCGGCAGCCGCGGCATCGGCCGGGCAGCGCTGGAGATTTTCGCGCGCGAAGGCGCCGATATCGCCTTCTTCTCGCGCAAACCGGAACAGGTTGCCGAGGCCGTCGCCAGCCTGTCACAGCATGACGGCAAGGTCTTTGGTGAGGTATTTGATCTCAATGACTTCGATGCCTACCCCGCCTGGCTGACCCGCGCCGCCGACACGCTGGGCGGTTGCGACATTTTCATTCCGGGCGCTTCGTCATCGGGCGCGCAACTGACGGGCGATTGGGAAGCCGCCTTCAAATATGACGTGATGGGCGCGGTGAAGGGCTGCGAGGCGCTCGAACCCTATCTCGCCGCCTCGGGGGCCGGATCGGTGGTGTTCATGGCCAGCACCGCCGCCACCGAAACCTTCATCATGCCGCAGGCCTTCAACGCCATGAAGGCAGCGCTGCTGACCTATGCCAAGCAATTGGGCCAGGCCTGGGGCCCCAAGGGCATCCGCATCAACACTGTCTCGCCCGGCCCGATCTTCTTCGAAGGCGGCAATTGGGATGGGATCAAGCAGCACATGCCCGATTTCTTCAACGCCACACAGGCGCAGATGGTGCTCGGCCGCTTTGGCGTTGCCGAGGATGTCGCCAAGACTTTGGTGTTCCTCGCCAGCCCGGCATCGGGCTTCACCACCGGCACCAATGTCGTGGTCGATGGCGGCTATACCAAGCGGGTGCAGTTCTGAACCACATCCCCCCGGCGGGGGGCGGTTTCACCCCAGATATTTGTCGAGCGTCTGGTGGAAATGCCGGATGCGGATTTCCTGATAATCCACCAGATTGATCACCCCCGTCTTCGACGCCTTCAACCCGTCCTGCACGAACGGCAGATTGCCCATGTCCTGTTCGAACACCGATGCCAGCGTGCTCAGCTCGGCGGCATCGGTCCATGGCTGGTCGGGGCCAAGCATGTTGAGCGGCACACCGCGCGGGATCGGCTGGCCCGGCGGCACCCGGGTCAGCACGCGCACTTCCATCAGGCAATGGTCGACATCCTGCGCGGGGCGGAAGCGATAGACGATATTGGGCATGAAACCGCCCCAGGGCGCGAAATTGGGGAAGACATTATAGACCAGCGCATCGAGCAGTTCGGCATCGGTGGCGTCGCTGTGATCATGGCCGAACAGTGTCGAATAATTTTCGCGCATCGCCTGCCCCAGCGCGTGCCGGGCCGACACCCCCTCGGGCACCGTCACGGCAAAGGCGTCGGCGCCTTCCTCATAGCTGTCGGCCGAACGGCCATTGAACTTGATGAACTGGTCGACGATCCATTGCTGCGGCTTGTCGGTCGCGTCGACATGCGGCGACACCACGGCAAACGGCACCAGATTGACATTCACATTGTCACCCCAGGTCCAGTAGCTGGCGTTTTCGTCGCCGGTAAAGGGCAGGATCTGCGGATGGGTAACCAGCGTGTGCCAGCTTTCCATGAACGCTTCCATGACCACTTTCCAATTGGCAGGCACAACCTTGCCGACCCAGACCGCTGTGGTGCATTGTTCGTGCTTCCAGCGGCTGAAATGTTCGGGCAGCGGCGCCAGATATTCGGCCAGCGGCGGCCCGCCGGGGTTCTCCCGCAGGAAGATATAACCGCCCCAGCGCCCGACCTCGGCTTCGGGCAACGCCATGTTCTCGTCTTTCAGATGCGGAAAATCCCAGCGACAGGGGATGTCGTTGAGCGCACCGGTCTTTTGCCACGAAAAACCATGGAAGGGACAGGTGAAGACATCGGCATTGCCGTCGCCGGTTCGCAGCTTGCGCCCGCGATGCAGGCAGACATTGTGAAAGGCGCGCACCGAACCATCGGCCTGGCGCGACACAAGATAGGAGCGCCCGGCGTTTTCATAGATGATGTAATCGCCGTCGTCGGGCAGATCCTCCTCGCGCGCCGCAAACTGCCAGACATTGGGCCACATCGCGCGTGCTTCGCGGTCGGCGAATTCGGCACTGGTGTAGCGCGCCGCCGGGATCGGTTCGGAGCCGCGATACTGATAGCTTTCGTGCAACAGAAAGTCGGGCACCGGCCGCGCATCGCTCTGCATCAGGTCGGTCCAGCTGATGCCGGGCGAACGCGCCGCGCCGGGCGGCAGCTTGGGATCGATGTCGGCCATGGTCGATGCTCCTGTCTGATTGCCCGCACAATGACGCGTCTTGCGTTGCGCGTCACCTTGGACAAAGCACAGGTTCCCCTGCACGCTGCTTGCGGCATGGTGCCCCGGGGAACGGAGAGACGCAGATGACATTGAAACTGGCCGGCAAGGTCGCGCTGATCACCGGCGGCACCTCGGGTATCGGCGCCGGCACCGTGCGCCGGTTCGTCGCCGATGGCGCGCACGTGGTGTTCACCGGCTCGAACACCGCCGCTGCCGCCGCGCTGACCGCCGAAACCGGCGCGCATTTCATCGCCCACCGCGTCGAGGACGCCGCGGGTTGGACCGCGTTGATGGCCGAAATCGCCGCGCGCCATGGCCGGCTCGATATCGCCTTTGCCAATGCCGGCATGGAAACCGGCGACGGCAGCGTCGAAAGCATCACGGCAGCAGCCTGGGAGGCGCTGCTGGCGGTCAACCTGACCGGCGTGATGCTCACCGCCAAGGCAGCGGTTGCCGCGATGCGCGCCAATCCCGGCGGCGCGACCGGCGCGATTATCATCAATTCATCGATGAACGCCTATCGTCCGATGGCCAATTACATCGCCTATTCCACCACCAAGGCGGCGCTGATCGCGCTCGGCAAATCGGTGGCGCTGCATTGCGCCAATGCCGGCACCCG
>JBMOFG010000305.1:0-3279 GCA_049314415.1 Polymorphobacter sp. | reverse complement strand
TTGGGCTTGCGTTCGAGAAACTAACCGCGCCCCCGGCGTCCGCGAGAACCAACGTGTCCGACGTTCCGGTGACCGCCCGGAACGTCAGCGCGTTGAACGCCGTGTTCAGGTTCGCAGCCGTGAGGACTGCTCCTGCCGTGAAAGCAACCATGATGCCCCTTCGTTATTTACTACAGCCCAATAAGCGAGGTGTCAAGAATTCCGAACGTGGCCGAATCAAGGACAAACCCGAGAGCCGTCTGAGACAGCGCGAAAGTGATCATGTGCCCGTCCGGTGTGATCGTGTGCGCAATCGACTCAATGCCGACGTACTCGCTGACCGCAGCCCCAACCGAGTTCGGCGTCCACGTCACCAGCACCACATCAGCCAACTCGAGCGCCAAAACCTGCGCGGCCTGGCCCGAATTCAACTTCAGCATGTTGACGGTGATCGCATCAAAACGGTAAACCGGATCCTTGAACTGCCCGAGCTGCCACGAAGCGAGCGCACTCGCCTGAGCAGAAGACGACAAAATCGTCTCAATGCTCTTGTCAATAACGCCGTAGGCTGTCTGCGCCGCCGAGTCGTTCGCCGTTGCCGTCCCCGCGATCGCCGCCCCGCTGGTGTACGTCACAGCAATCGCGTTCGCCAACTGCTCCGCACCGTAATCAACAGCGATCTCCTGCACCGGAATCCCACCCGTGCCGAACGTCAGCCCACTGCTGAATGCCTGCAGATCAGCCCGATCCTTAAACGTCGCTAAGCCAGTCTTGCCGATGAAGATCGCCCCCGGCTCCGAAATATCCGCAGCCTTGCTCAAATAGGCTAGGGCGTTCACGTTGGCCGCGACGACATCCGCATCAAGGGTCGCCTGGCCTGCACTGATCTCCCGCTGCGCCAACGGCCAACCGATCTCGGTAAGCACCGCATTTACCCGAGCGCCCGTCAACTGCGCCGTGGCCGTGCCGGCCGTCCTCGTCTGCCCAGCAATCAACGACAACCCGTCAACCACCGAAACCGTGGCCGTCGAGTCACCGCTCAAGTCGTAATCAAAACCCCAGTCAAAAATCGCACCGGTATAAATCACCGCACCGTCACGATCGATCACCACCTGCTTGCGCGGAAGTATCGAACCGTAATACGTACTGGCGGAATTCAGCGGATCAAAACCCCGATCACGGTTATCCAGCACGATGTTTGCGTTTCCGGCCGTGAACCGTTCCAACTGCCGTGACCGGCCCCGCTTCACCTGCACACTGCGGACCTTGCTTGTTACATCAACCAGCACGTCACCACCGAGCTTGTACGTCGCGCCGTCAAGCACGCCCTTCGTGCTGTCATCAAGCGTGAAATAATTCCCGATGCCGTTCGCCGAAAGATCGAAAGCGATCTGCACACGTGTGGCCATCAGGCACTCGCGAACACAGGCCCGCTGGCCTGCTCAAACTTCTTGATGTACTGCACGATCTCCTGGCCGATCATCCTCGGATCACCGACACCGGCCTGAACCGTAATCTGGTACGTATTACCCCCACCACCGATAGCGTTGTGCGGAATGATCGTGCCGTTCGCGCCCGGAATGAACAGCTCAGGACCGCGCTCACCAACGACGATCGGCGTCCCACCAGTAACCGAACCGCCAGCCGCAAAAAGCCCAACACCGATGCCGTCAAGCAGCCCAGGTATCCCGCCGATCGGGACTCCCCCGTAACCGGAGTCAATAGCAGAATCCGAAGGAGCCGAACCGGAATCACTCGTCATCGAGGAACCAGCCGGACCATTGCCCGCACCGCTATACACACCGACGACCGTGATCGTTGCGGTGCGATTCATTGCCGCCGCAAGGTTGTCCATCATCTGCAGCAGCGACGCCCGACCCCTGCCCGCCGGCCCCAAAGCCGTCAGCAGTCCCTGAACCAGCCCTTGCGCCAATTGCAGGCCGGCACTAGCAAACGACTGCGCGGCCATCTGGCCCGTAGTGCTCGCGACCGTCTGAACCGAACCGATCGCGTCATTCGTCCTAGCGATATTCTCGGCCATGTTGCCATTGATCAAAGCGTCAGCCAGCCGAGCGCCGGCATCGACCTGCATCCCCGCGATTTCCTTATACGCCGACTCGCTCAAGCCCGCCTTAAGAAGAGTCTGCATCGTTTCCGCGAACCGCCGCACCTTCGACGCCTGCTCAACGAAAGCGTCAACAACCGACTGACCGCCCGCCGCAGCATCAGCAGACGCCTGCTGATAGACCCCCTGAAGTTCCGCGACTTTGTCTTTTTCCGCCTGAGTCTGCTCGCTTGAAAGCGTGGACTGGTATGCCACGAGATCCGCTAGTGTTGCCTTCACTTTCGCCGCGCGTTCATCCTGCAGCTTGAATACGCCCTCGCTAGCCGTGCCTAGGCTCAATTTGTTGGTGAAGACATCGGCCGCAGCCGTGCCGTAATCGTTAAACTTGCTGATCGCTGCATCAACCTGGCCTCTCGCGGCCGTGATCTTCTGCGCAAAAGTATCAATATTTTTTCCCGCTTTATCAAAAGCAGCCCCAGCGCCACCACCCGCACTCGCAACATCGTTCACCGGCTTGATCGCCATCAACGCCTCATGCGCAAGTTTCGCCAAATACTGCGCCTGGCCACCCATCGCATTACCCGAAGCGATCGCCGACCCCACCGTGCCGGACGTCATGCCTTTATAAGTCGAAAGCGAATCAGCGGCGCTCTGCGCAGCGATCGTCGTTCCATACAGCGAATTCGCCAGCCCGTTCTCAGCCGCGGTCGCAGCCTTCGTCACCGGAATGCCGTCAACCGTTCCGGTCGTCAAATCAGTCCACGCGACAGCCAGAGCGTCGGTCGTAACTGTGGCCTTGCGATTCGCTTCCGAAATCAACTGCTGCGCTTTAATGGGATCATGCCATGCAATCGCCAATGCCCCTAAAGCAGCAATCGTAAATTGAATGGTGGTATCAAGAGTCGCAAATGCGCCCCACATAACTTTCAAACCAGCAATAGCCGGAGCAATACCGCTAGCCATTGACCCGATGTTTTTGCCAAGACTTTCAGCCGATGCCGCGAGGGATTCCATGACCGGCGTCAACTGCTCGCCCGCGCCCTTCGCCCCGCCCATCGACGCCGTCACGCCATCAAGGAAACCCTTACCGAAACTCTCCTGAATATTGCCGAACTGGATCCCCAGCAACGCCAACTGCCCCTGATACGTTCCCGCCGCGGCCGACGCGGACCCCGCAAACTGGTTCGACAACGTCGACACGACAGTCGTCAGCCCCATCGCCTTCAGCTCAGCAG
>JBMOFG010000304.1:0-3303 GCA_049314415.1 Polymorphobacter sp. | reverse complement strand
GATATAGCCGCCGCCGACGATGGCAATGCGCTGCGCCGCCGGCAATTCGGCCTTCAGCGTTTCAACATCGGCGCGGGTGCGGATGGCGTGGATGCCGGCCAGGTCATGCCCCGGGCA
The DNA here is from genome assembly GCA_049314415.1 of Polymorphobacter sp. Taxonomy (GTDB): domain Bacteria; phylum Pseudomonadota; class Alphaproteobacteria; order Sphingomonadales; family Sphingomonadaceae; genus Sandarakinorhabdus. Next base: position 3,186 of record JBMOFG010000304.1, on the reverse strand, counting down.
GGTGAGTTGGCGCGGCGCGCCGCCAGCGGCCCAGATAAGGTCTGCATAACCGATGCTGTCACCCGCTGCTGTGGTGACGGTGCGCGTTCCGGCGTCAACGGCGGTGATCTGCGTGCCGGTCAGCATGGTGATGGTGCGATCTGCCCAGAAGGCGGCGGGGCGAATCAGCATGCGCTCGAACTCCTTTTCCCCGGCGAGAAAGTCCTTCGACAGCGGCGGGCGTTCATAAGGGATTTCGGGTTCTTCGCCGATCATCGCGATGCTGCCGGCAAAGCCTGATTGCCGCAGCTGCACCGCCGCCTGGGCGCCGCCATGGCCGGCGCCGACGATGATGATTTCGTAGTGCATCTTGCTAGTCCTTGCTCGCCTTGGCGGTGGATTAGGCGTTCCGGGCCAGCGCCGCAACGTGTCCGCCCTTCACATCGCGCCTCGGCAATGCCACATCAGCGCCATGGACCTTTCCACCCACCCCGACGCACAGGCCTATGGCAAGCTGGTGGCGCGCTCGCCGCTGGTGCGGCGGCTGCTGGCGCACAATCCGTCGGCGTTTTCCTATACCGGCACCGGCACCTTTGTCGTCGGGCACGGGACAGTGGCGGTGATCGATCCTGGTCCCGACGATCAGGCGCATGTACAGGCGATCATCGACGGGCTGGCGGGCGAAACCATCAGCCATATCGTCATCACCCATACCCATATGGACCATAGCCCGGCCGCCCCGGCACTCAAGGCCGCGACCGGCGCGATGATCATTGGCTGTACGCCGCTCGTCCTGTCGGACGATGGCCCGCGCGCCGATGCCGGCTTTGATGCGACCTATGCGCCGGATGCGGTGATGGCGGATGGTGACAGCATTTCAGGGCCGGGCTGGACGCTGACCGCGGTACACACCCCGGGTCACACCTCCAACCATCTGTGTTTCGCGCTGGCCGAGGAGAAGGCGCTGTTTAGCGGCGATCATGTCATGGGCTGGTCGACAACCGTTGTGGCGCCCCCCGATGGCGATATGGCGGCGTATATGGCGAGCCTGAAGAAGCTGCTCGACCGCGACGACGCGATCTACCACCCGACACATGGCGAGCCGGTGACAGAGCCACAGCGTTTCGTGCGCGGGCTGATTACCCATCGCAAGCAACGCGAGAACCAGATCGTGCGGCTGCTCGGTGCAGGGACCACCGCGATCCCGGCGATGGTCGCGATGATGTACGCGATGGTCGACAAACGCCTGCACCCCGCCGCCGAACGCTCGGTGCTGGCGCACCTCATCGATTTGCAGGCGCAGGGCCGGGTGCAACCCGCCGGTGCCGGCTGGCAGCTTGTTGCGTAAGGGATTTCAAGAGAATGGACGCACGCCTCAACCCGCTCGGTGGCCTCGGCATTCCGGCGCTCGACCTCAAGGCCGAGATCAACCGCCTCCGGCGTGACCGCAACGCCGTGATTTTGGCGCATTATTACCAGGACCCCGAAATTCAGGACATCGCCGATTTCGTCGGCGACAGCCTCGATCTGTCGCGCAAGGCGGCGGCGACCGAAGCCGAGGTTATCGCCTTTTGCGGCGTCAAGTTTATGGCCGAAGTCGCGAAGATCCTGTCCCCGCAAAAAACCGTGGTGCTGCCCGATCTCAAGGCCGGGTGCAGCCTGGAAGACAGCTGCCCGCCCGAGGAGTTTGCGCGCTTTCGCCGCGCCCACCCCGATCACATCAGCCTGACCTACATCAACTGTTCGGCAGCGGTGAAGGCGGAGAGCGACATCATTGTCACCTCGTCGTCGGCCGAAAAGATCATCAACCAATTGCCGCGCGACCAGAAGATCCTGTTCGCCCCCGACAAGCATCTCGGCGCCTGGCTGAACCGCAAGACCGGGCGCGACATGCTGCTGTGGGATGGCAGCTGCATCGTGCACGAGAAATTTTCGGTGACCGAGCTTTTGAAGCTGAAGGCGCTGCACCCCGCGGCACCGGTGCTCGCGCACCCCGAATGCCCCGAAGTCATCCTCGATCTGGCGCATTATGTCGGCGCGACCAGCGGCATCCTCGCCTATGCGCTGAACAGCCCGGAGCCGGTGGTCATCGTCGCGACCGAGCCCAACATCATCCACCAGATGCAACTAAAGGCCCCGCACAAGACCTTCATCGGCGCGCCCGGCGCCGACGGCAATTGCGGCTGCAATATGTGCCCGTTCATGGCACTCAACACGATGGAGAAACTCTATCTTTCGCTGCGCGACCTGACCCCGCAGATCGACGTGCCCGACGATGTGCGGGTGCGCGCCAAGGTTTCGCTCGACCGCATGCTCGACATGTCGGCGGCGGCATCGGCCGTGCCGATCAGAGGGGATTGAGGCGATGATCGCTGGTTTCGATACCGACGGCTTTGTTCGCACCACCCTTGCCGAAGACATGGGCGAAGGCGGCGATCGCACCTCGGCGGCGGTCATTCCCGCCGATGCGATACTGACCGCCGCGATGGAGACGCGCGATGCCGTGACCGTCGCCGGCCTGCCGCTCGCTGCCGCGTTTTTTCGGGCGCTCGACCCGCAGTGCACGATCGAGATGCTGGCGCGCGATGGCAACAAGGCCGCCGTTGGTACCGCGCTGATGCGCATCACCGGCAATGCCCGGGCGCTGCTGACGGCGGAGCGTTCGGCGCTGAATACCGTTCAGCACCTGACCGGCATTGCCACGCTGACGCGGAAATATGTCGAAGCGATTGCCGGGACGGGGGCCGTGTTGCTCGATACCCGCAAGACGCTGCCAGGCCTGCGCCTGCTGGAGAAATATGCGACGCGCATGGGCGGAGCGACCAACCACCGCATGCGGCTCGATGATGGCGTGATGATCAAGGACAATCACATCGCGGTCGCCGGCGGCGTGGAAGCGGCGGTGCGCGCTGCCAAGGCGGCAGGCTTGCGCGATGTGGTGGTGGAAGTCGATTCGATCGACCAGATTGCCCCGGCGCTGGCGGCGGGGGCCGATCGGCTGCTGCTCGACAACATGCCGCCGTCGCTGCTGCGCGCTGCACTGGCGGTTGTCGCCGGCCGGGTACCGACCGAAGCGTCGGGCGGAGTCAATTTGCAGACCATTCGCGCCATCGCCGAAACCGGCGTAACCTACATCAGCGTTGGCCGCATCACCCAAAGCGCCCCTGCCGCCGACATCGGGCTGGATTTCGGCTGATACCTTCGGCA
>JBMOFG010000303.1:0-3313 GCA_049314415.1 Polymorphobacter sp. | reverse complement strand
GCTGCCGGTTACCGCGCCGGTCGCCGCGATGCGCAGCGTGCCGGTATCGATGCTGCCGCCCAGCACCACCGGCCCGGCCAGCGCCACCGGCGCCGCACTTGCCAGCGCGGTGTAATCGGCATTGCCGTTGGCCGTTTCCGTAACCAGCGCCTCCATCGTGTCGGCGGCGACCAGAGTCAGCCCGCCAGCCGATGTGCGGATACTGCCGACCGTCACGCCGGAGCGCGCCAGCAGGGCGAGCGATTCACCTGCGGTGATTGCCCCCACGCTGATGCTGCTGCCTTGGGCCACCAGGCCGACTGGTCCGCGCGCGGCAACCGCGCCGACGTCGATCGCCCCGGTGCTGCGCACCCCCACGCCATATTGCGCCAGCGGATCGCCGGATGCGGCGGTAATGCCCGCGCTGATTGCAGCAGCCGTCACCCCGGCACCGACGAGATCGACCGAATCCCCGGCGCTCAGGCTGCCTGCGACAAGCCGGCCACCGCTGGTCAGATCGATATCGCCGTTGGCGCGCGCGTCGCCCAATGTCAGCGTTGTATCGCTGATGAGTGCAAGGTTCGAGCCGGCGGTAATCCCCGCCAGCGCCAGCGCCGCACCATCGACACTGATGTCGCGCCCAGCCGCCAGCGTCCCGACCCTCACCGTGCCGGTTGCCGCTGCCTTGAACAGGCCGGTTGTCACCGGGCCATTGATCGTCAGATCACCCGCCAGCCGGATCGGCCGCGCGGCGAGCAATGCCGTATAATCGGGGTTGCCGGCGGCATCGAAGGCAATCAGCGACGCCTGCCGCTCTGAAGCGAGATAGACGCTGCCCGGCAGCGGCGTGCTGATCGCCCCGGTGCTGACGGCCTGGCCGCCGAGCAATACCACTGCTGTCGCTGCCTCCAGGGCGCCGGTTGTCAGCCCAGCGCCGCGAGCGGTGACGCCGATGGCGCCTGCCGAGGTTATCGTGCCAAGTGCGGCATTGCCGGCGCTCTCGATATAGACGCTGCGGGCCGATCCCGGGCCGTTGAAAGCATTCAAGGTGCCCGCATCGATGGCATCGGTGGTGACCAGCGGCCGGCCCTGCGCCGACGCCGCCGCACGCAGGAACACCGAATCGCCGGCACTGAGCGCCGCCGTCGTCAAGTCGCCGGTACTGGCCAGATCGATATCATTGCCGGCGCGGATCGCACCAGTGCCGAGCCGCTGTGCCGTGATCCGCGCCGACCCCCCGGCGCGTAAGGCCCCGGTGCTGACATCCCCTGCTCCGGCAATGGCGATATCCCCGCCCGCCGATGCCGCACCAATGACCAGCGGCGCATCGGCCGCCAGCAGCAGATTGCCCCCGGCCGCCAGATCGGCGAGCGCCAGCCGGCCTGCGTCAAGCTGCAGATCACCCTTTGTCGTAATGCCTGCCAGCGTGACCGTGCCGGACGCCGCGGCGCGCAGGCTGCCGGAGACGACCGGACCACCGACGCTGATATTACCCGCCAGCCGAGACGGCTTGGCTGCCAATTGAAGCGGCGTCAGGTCGAAACCCGTGGGCGGTGCCAACGGCGATATATCGGTCGGCACCAGCGCCGCCATCGCCGCGTCGGCAAGCGTAATGCTCCCGCCGACCTTCAACCCGCCGGTGGTGATGCCGGTACGCGCCAGCGCGGCAAAATCACGATCCGTCGCCACCGCGCCAGTGGTGATGATGCCCTGTCGCGACAACAGCCCGACATTGCCGCGCGCTGCAATCGCCCCGGTGGTGATGTTGCCGCCCGAATTGATCAGCCCGATCTGATACCCGGCCTGCGGGTCGGTCGACGCCGCCGTGATTCCGGCATCAAGCGCCGCCGTGATGATGTCAGCCGGGGTTCCGGGCGCGGCATCGATACTGATCAGCAGCGAATTGCCGGCGCTGATCGTTGTCGCGCGGATCGTGCCGCCGCTGTCGAGTTCGATAGTGCCGTCACCGCGCACCGCGCCGAGCGTCATCGCCGCGTCGGAGACCAGTTCGATCGCACCGGCGGCGGTGACTGCGCCCAGCGTCAGGCCGTTGCCCCGCGCCAGCACCGCGCCCCCGGCTTGCACGCCATCAGCCGACAGCGCCGCTGCAGCCCCCAGCCGCACATCGCCGCCGCTACGAAGCAATCCCAGTTGTACGGTGCCACCGCCGATGTCGGCCAGCGTGGCGGTGTCGAGCGTGCCACTGATCCGAGCAAGGCCGGTAGCGGCGAGCTGGAATTGTCCTGTCGTTACCGCGCCAGCGATGCGCACATCACCCGGCAGGGCGGTCGGTGCCGCCGCGAGCAACGCGGTATACTCTTGTCCGCCCTTGCCGTCATCAGTGATCAACCCGGCCTGACCGGCATCGCCGATGAACACCGTGCCAGTGCGCCCGGTGCTGATCGGGCCGGTTTCCACCGACCCGCGCGCCAGCAGCGCCGCCACCGGCCCGGCCTCGATCGCCCCAGTGACCAGCGAACCACCCCTGGCAACCACCCCGAGCTTCCCGGGGGTGGTGACCGCCGCCACCGTGACACCGCCGCCGGCCCTGATGCTGACGTCGCCGCCGGCCGCGATGGCACCGGCGACAAGGTTGCCGCTCGCCGCGATGCGGGTCAGGCCGCTGCCGGTGGTGATGGCCGCCGTGGTGACGGCGCCGCCAGCCAGATCTGCGCCGGTGCCGGCACGCAACGCGCCGGTCGTGATCCGCTCGGGCCCGCTGATGACCAGCGAAGCCGCTGCGGTCACGTTACCAAGGCTGACGGTGTTGCCGCCGGCGAACGTCAGGTCAGCCGCCGCGGTGACCGGCGCCGAGAGCGTGATGTCACCGGCGGCGCTGATGCGTCCCGTACCGACGGCGATTGAGCCGGCTGTCGCCGGGGGCGTCGTGAAGATCGTATCGACAATGCCGAGGCCTGCGGTCGCGGTCAGCGTGCCGCCGACAGCGATCGCACCGGCATCGGCGCCCAACACGACATTGCCGCTGCCAGCGATCGTGGCGTTGCCGGTGATGGCGACCGTGCCCACCGCGGCCATCAGGCCGCTGCGCGACGGCAGCCGGCCAGGGGCAGCCCCGGACACGACAAGATCGGCCGAGGCCAGCGTCAAATCGCCTGCCGCGGCAAAGACCAGCGCACGGCCCCGTTGCGTGGCACTGCCCAAGGCAAGGCTGGTCAGTGTCGTCGTGCCGGCGGTCAAGCGGCTGACGGCGCCGGGCACCGAATGCGCCGCTGCCACGGCCAGCGCCTCGCCGCCGCCGGCGGTGCCGGCCACACCGCCGCCACCGGTGCCTGCCGCGCCGCCGCTGGCGTTGGCCGTCGCCGCAATGGCGCCC
>JBMOFG010000302.1:0-3334 GCA_049314415.1 Polymorphobacter sp. | reverse complement strand
ACCGGCCATTCAGGCCCGGCGTCACCCCTCACAAAATGATGACGCCAGCCCGGGCCTCGGCTAAAGGCTGACGACATGACCGCTTCGCCCTTCATTCTCGTCATCGACAATTACGACAGCTTCACCTTCAACCTCGTGCATTATCTGCTCGAGCTTGGGGCCGAAACCCGCGTCGTCCGCAACGATGCCATCACCGCCGCCGAAGCGATCGCTCTGCAGCCGCAGGCCGTGCTGCTGTCGCCCGGCCCGTGCACGCCCAATGAAGCCGGTGTTTGCCTCGATCTCATTGCCGCCGCCGCTGCTGTGCGCCTGCCCCTACTCGGTGTCTGCCTTGGCCATCAATCGCTCGGCCAGGCCTTTGGCGGCACGGTCGTGCGCGCACCGCAGGTCATGCATGGCAAGACCAGCGCGATGACCCATGATGGTACCGGCATCTTCGCCGGCCTGCCCAGCCCGTTCGAAGCGACGCGCTACCATTCGCTGATCGTGCGCGAGGATGATCTGCCCGGCTGTTTCGCGGTCAACGCGCGCAGCCCCGATGGCGTCATGATGGGCATGCGTCACAAGGAGCTGCCGCTCCACGGCGTGCAGTTTCACCCCGAAAGCATCGCCACCGAACATGGTCATGCCATGCTGGCCAATTTCATGATGCTGGCCGGATTGCAGCCACAGCCGCTGGCCCGGGCGGCGTGAGCCGGCCACTGCCCGACGCCGGGGCGGAACTGCCACCCGATGTCGCCGCCGATGCCTTTGCCCGCATTTTCGACGGACTGGTCGATGATACAGCGCTGGCGAGCTTTCTTGTCGCACTTGCCGAACGCGGAGAGACGGTCGACGAAATTGTTGCCGCCGCTTCGATGCTGAGAATTCGTGTCAGCAATCCGCTGCATTACCCTGATGCCATAGATGTTTGTGGCACCGGCGGCGACGGCAAGCACAGCCTAAACGTCTCGACTGCCGTCGCCATCGTCGTTGCCGCCTGCGGCGCAAAGGTCGCCAAGCATGGCAATCGCGCCGCCTCGTCGAGCAGCGGCGCCGCCGATGTGCTGGCGGCGCTGGGGGTGCCCGAACTGCCATTGGACCGGCTCGGGCCCTGCCTCGACAGCGTCGGCATCACCTTTCTCCACGCCGCGCGCCACCACCCTGCCATGGCGCGCGTCGCTCCGGTGCGCCGCGCGCTCGGGCGGCGGACGATCTTCAACCTGCTCGGCCCGCTCGCCAATCCGGCCGGCGTGCAACGCCAGCTGGTCGGGGTGTTTGCGCCCGACTGGACCCGTCCAATGGCGACGGCTTTGCAGGCGCTGGGCTCGACCCGCGCTATGGTCGTGCATGGCGATGGCTATGACGAGCTGACGGTGACCGGCCCCAGCCATTATACGCTGGCAGCCGACACCATCAGCGACGGCGAATTGACACCCGAAAGCCTGGGCCTCGGCCGCCACCCGATGGCGGCGCTGGCTGGCGGCGATGCAACGCACAATGCCGCCCGGCTGCGTGCGCTGCTGGCCGGTGACACCGGCGCCTATCACGATATCGTCGTGCTGAACGCCGCGGCCGCGCTCACCGTCGCCGATCCGGCGCTGACGTTCGCGACCGCCGCGTCGCACGCCCGCGAAGCGCTCGCCTCAGGCGCTGCCGCCGACACCCTTGCCCGCTGGAGCGCTTTTCAATGACCGATACGCTGGCAATGATCTGCGACCACAAGCGCAGCTTGGTCGCCGCCGCGCGCGCCATCCGCAGCCTCGCCGACCTCGAAGCCGCCGCCCTGGCCGCCGACCCGGTACGCGGCTTCATCGCTGCCATCCATGCCGCCCATGCACAGGGCCGCGCCGCGCTGATCGCCGAAGTGAAAAAGGCCAGCCCGTCGAAAGGCCTTATCCGCAGCGATTTCGACCCGGCCGCATTGGCTGCGGCCTATCAGGCCGGCGGCGCCACCTGCCTGTCGGTGCTGACCGAAGACCGCTGGTTCCTTGGTGGTGATGCCTATCTCGTGACGGCGCGCACAGCCTGCACCTTGCCGGTCATCCGCAAGGACTTCATCATCGATCCCTGGCAGGTCATCGAAGCGCGCGCCATCGGTGCCGATGCCGTATTGCTGATTATGGCGGCGCTTTCGGATACCCAAGCCGCCGAGCTCGAAGCCGTTGCCATCGCCTATAAGCTCGATGTGCTGGTCGAAGTGCATGATGCCGCCGAACGCGACCGGGCGCTCAAGCTGAAAACACCCCTGCTCGGCATCAACAACCGCAATCTCAAGACATTGTCGGTCGATCTTGCGACATCGTTCGAACTTTCCAGCACCCCTGGCCGCACGCTGGTTGCCGAAAGCGGCCTGTCCGGGCCCGGCGATCTCACCGCGTTGCAGGCGGTCGGCATCAACACTTTTCTTGTCGGAGAATCGCTCATGCGCCAGGCCGATGTCACCGCTGCGACCCGCCACTTGCTCGGGCGGGCGGCATGACGCTCACCCATCTCGATGCCAAGGGCGCTGCCCGCATGGTCGATGTCTCGGCCAAGCCGGCAACGCGGCGCGAAGCCGTCGCAGAAGGGCATATCGCCATCAATGCCGCAGCGCTTACCGCCATTCGCGATCAGGCCGTTGCCAAGGGCGATGTCCTCGCCGTGGCGCGCATTGCCGGCATCATGGCTGCCAAGCGCACCGCCGATCTCATCCCGCTCTGCCACCCGCTGCCGCTCGATGCGGTGACGCTCGAACTGGTCATCGAAGTTGATGGCGTGCGCGCCACCGCCAGCGTCATCACCACCCATGGCACCGGAGTGGAAATGGAGGCCATGACCGCGGTTTCGGTCGCGCTGCTCACCATCTACGACATGGCCAAGGCGATGGACCGCGGCATGACGATCTCCGGCGTACGCCTGCTGAAGAAATACGGTGGCCGCTCGGGCGAATGGCGGGCGCCCTGATGGCGTTGCTGCCGGTTGCCGTGGCGCTTGACCGGTTGCTGGCCGGCGTTGCGCCGCTGCCCGCCGAATCCATCCCGATCACCGCCGCGCATGGCCGCATTCTTGCCGGCGATGTGGTGGCCAAACTGACTCAGCCGCCGTTCGATGCCGCCGCCATGGACGGTTACGCCATCCGCTGGGCCGATCGGGCCGGGCCGTGGCGCGTGACGGGCGAAAGCGCCGCCGGCCATGGCTATGCCGGCATTGTTGGGCCGGGCGAAGCGGCGCGCATCTTCACCGGCGCCCCGTTGCCCGCCGGTGCCGACACGATCGTGGTGCAGGAGGACATTGCCTGCGCCGATGCTGTCGCCACGCTGGCGGGTGACGGCCCGCCGCGCGCCGGGGCCCATATTCGCAAGGCAGGACAGGA
>JBMOFG010000301.1:0-3366 GCA_049314415.1 Polymorphobacter sp. | reverse complement strand
CGTTTCTACGCACACAATGACGCGCTGGTCGGCCGTTTTTACGCCGCCAAGCCCGAATTGCGCGACTGGATGCGCATTTTGAGCGGCAAGCCGCCGATCCCGCCGCTGCGTGCGCTCGGCACGCTGATCAAATATGAGCTCGGTAGGGCCTGAGGCCGCCATCCGCCGGTGGGCTGACGCCTGCGACACATTCGGCTTTGAACTCATGGCCCGAACGGCGTAACGCGGTGGCATGGAACAGCAGCGCAAAACCGCCATCGTTATCGGCTCGGGCATCGGCGGCATCGCCTGTGCGATGCGCCTCCAGAGCCTGGGCTTCACCACCCGCATCGTCGAGGCGCTCGATTCCCCCGGCGGCCGCGCCTATGTCCGCCGCGCGGAGGGCTTTGTCTTCGACATGGGGCCGACGGTGCTGACCGTGCCGCACCTGATCGAGGAACTCTTCTCGCTCGAACAGGACCATGCCGCCCTCGGCGAGCCCGATTTCCCGGCGCATGTGCTCGGCGATGACAAGCGCATCCTGTCGGGCATCAGCGGCGGCCCCAACACCAGCCGCTATGTCGAGATCATCCCGATCCTGCCGTTTTACCGCATCTATTTCGATGACGACACTTTCTTCGATTATGATGCCGATCCGGTGCGCGTCCGCGAACAGATCGCCCGCCTCGCCCCCGAAGATCTTCAGGGCTATGAAGACTTCCACGAAGCCGCCCGCGCCATCTTCAACCGCGGCTTCCTCGAGCTCGGCTACACCTATTTCGGCAATGTCGGCCAGATGCTCGGCGTCGTCCCCGATTTGCTCAAATTGGGCGCCGTCCAGCCCTTGTTCTCGCTGATCAAGAAATATTTCAAATCGGACAAGATGCGCCAGGTGTTCAGCTTCGAACCCTTGCTCGTCGGCGGCAACCCGATGAAGGTGCCCGCCATCTATGCGATGATCCACTTCGTCGAAAAGACTTGGGGCATCCATTTCGCCCGCGGCGGCACCGGCGCGCTCGTCTCCGCCATGGTCCGCAAGTTCGAGGAAATGGGCGGTGCCCTGCAACTCAACGCCCAGGTCGCCTCGATCGACGTCGTCAAGCGCGGCGGCAAGCGCGTCGCAACGGGCGTGACGCTCAAATCGGGCGAGGTCATCGCCGCCGATGTTATCGTCTCCAACGCCGATTACGCCACCACCTATATGAAGCTGATCGACAAGGCGCACCGCCGCATCAATCGCGATTTCGTGGTGAAATTCCGTAAGCAATCCATGTCGCTGATGGTCATCTATTTCGGCTACAAAAAGGCCGAGGGCGACCCCGATCTCCAGCACCACAACATCATCCTGGGGCCGCGCTACGAGGAACTGCTCACCGACATTTTCGAGCGCAAGATCCTCGGCCCCGATTTCTCGCAATATCTCCACATCCCGACGCTTACCGATCCGAGCCTGGCGCCCGAAGGCCATCACGCCGCCTACACGCTGATCCCGGTGCCCAATAACCAGAGCGATCTCGATTGGGCCAAGATCGGCGAAGGCTACAAGGATATCGTCCTCACCTTCCTCGAAGAACGCGGCTATATCCCCAATTTGAAGGACCGGCTGGTTTACCAGAGCTTCGTCACCCCCGATTATTTCGAACAGACGCTGGGCTCCTATCTCGGCAACGGCTTCGGCGTCGAACCGGTGCTCACCCAGACGGCGTTTTTCCGCCCGCACAACAAGAGCGAGGACGTGTCCAACCTCTACCTCGTCGGCCAGAGCACCCAGCCCGGCGGCGGCACCCCCTCGGTGATGATGTCCGCCAAGATGACCGCCCGCGAAATCGCCAAGGATTTCGCCATCCCATCCGCGGTGGCCAACGGCGTCCCCAACCGCCAGGCGGCCTGACTTCCTGACCCTCTCCCGTTGACGCGAAGGCGTCGCCTACGGCTGCGGGAGAGGGACGACTCGGCGCTTGCGCCGAGCGGGGAGAGGGGTCATTGCACTGACCATGCCGGACCTCTCTCCCCGCTCAGGCGACGCCCGAGTCGCCCTCTCCCAAAGCAGGTGTTGGCGCCTTCGCGTCAACGGGAGAGGGTAACAAAATGACCGACGTTCTCGCCAACGCCCGCGCTGCCATCGCCCGCGGCTCCAAAAGCTTCGCCATGGCGTCGCAGCTCTTCGATCCGGTCACCCGCGACCGCGCGATGCTGCTCTACGCCTGGTGCCGCCACACCGATGATGTCATCGATGGCCAGGTGCTCGGGCAGGGACGCAACGACGATAATCGCCCGCCGGCCGAACGGCTGGCCGAGGTCGAACGCCTCACCGAAATGGCCATCGCCGGGCAACCGACCGGCAATGATGCCTATGAAGCGCTGGCGCAGGTCGGCCGCGAAACCGGCATGCCGCCGCAATATCCGCGCGCTCTCGTCCATGGCTTCCGCATCGACATGGAGGAGCGGCCTTTCCACACCTTCGATGACACGCTGACCTATTGCTACCATGTCGCCGGCTGCGTCGGCGTGATGATGGCGATCGTCATGGGCATCGACCCCGATGACAAGCCGGTGCTCGATCGCGCCTGCGACCTCGGCATGTCGTTCCAGCTCAACAACATCGCCCGCGACGTGATGGAAGACGCGATCAACAGCCGCCGCTACATCCCCGACGACTGGCTGGAAAGCGTTGGTCTGGCGCCCAACAACTACGCCTTCCCGTCGAACCGCCGGCAACTCGCGCGGCTCGTCACCCGCCTGGTCAACGCCGCCGAAACCTATGAAGAATCCGCCCGCTTCGGCACCCCGGCGCTCGGCAACCGCGCCGCCTGGGCGGTGCTCGCCGCGGCGCGCATCTATGGCAACATCGGCCGCAAGGTCCGCGACGCGGGGCCGGAAGGCCTCGAAAACCGCATGAGCACGTCGAAACCCGAAAAGCTGGCGGCGGTGGCCGTGTCTCTCACCGAAATGCTCCGCCGCAAGCAGCGCTGGCCACTGCCGGGCCCGGCGCGTGAGGGTTTGTGGACGATGTCCTGAAGTCGGTGGCGGCAATAAGGCGTAAGTGCGATGTTGCCCGCAACGTAGGATGACGGCTTTCGACCCAGCTTTGGTCGTTTCCGTGTCTCTGTCCGAACAGCAGCCAGCGACTGAAGCGGTCATTGCCTTGCCGTGCGTTGCTCAATTAAGTGAGGCTCAAGCCAAGTTTCGCATGTATCTTCCCCAAAAGATCGACGTCGTTCCGGTTCAATCCCTTTTCTTTCGTTCCCTCATGCGCCAAATTGTTACGCAAAGTGTTGAATAGCGAGATCCATTTGATCTTGTCGGCCTTGCTGTTGAAGCCATGCCCTACGTCAATCGAGAAATGTTGCTCGAACGAAACCGCGACCGTTTTGTTTTCCGGAATCT
>JBMOFG010000300.1:0-3391 GCA_049314415.1 Polymorphobacter sp. | reverse complement strand
GCGAGAACATCTACTGCGTCGAGGTCGAGAACGCCCTGTACGAACACCCTGCCATCATGGACGCGGCGCTGGTCGGCCGCCAGCACCGCACTTTGGGCGAAGAACCCTATGCGTTCGTGACGCTGAAACCCGGCATGACCGCCACCGCGGACGAACTGCGCAGCTTTGTTGCGGCGCGGCTGGCAGCTTTCAAGGTGCCGGTGGCCGTGAGTTTTTCCACCGAGCCGCTGGTCCGCAATGCCAATGGCAAGATATTGAAGTCCGAGTTGAAGAAGCTTGTCGGCGGCTAAGCGGTCTTTTGAGCCTGTTTTATCTGCATTATTCTTGGTAACGGGCCATTTGCATCGAATGGAGTTTCCTGATGCTGCTTGCCCGCCTGTTGTTGCTTGCTGCCCTGTTCTCAGCACCTGCCATGGCCGTTGCTGCCGATGATGATACGATCACCGTCACCGGCGAACGACTGACCCGGCCGCAACTGCGCGCGCGCAGCCTCGATTTTGTCCGTAACGCACTCGCCGACACAGTACATGGCCAGCACGCCCGCTGGTTTGGTGCCATCTGCCCGCGCATCTTCGGTGCGCGGCCGGCCACCGAGGCATTGTTTCTCGATCGCTTCCGTACCGCTGCCGCCGTGCTCGGCGTGCGCACCGAAGCGCCGGGGTGCCAGCCCAATATCGTCGTCTGGTTCACCGGCGACGCCAAAGCCCTGATGCGCACGATCAACGCTCGTTCCCCGCAGTCGCTGGAGGAGAGCAGCTCGGCCGATCGCCGGCGCTTGTTGACCGGTGATGACCCCGTGCGCTGGTTTTACCAGACGCGCGCCGAAGGCAGTTCGGGCCAGACCATCGGCGAAGGTGGCGCCGCGCTCGGCGCGCAGCTTGGCACCGCCAACACGCCAGCCGTCAACAACCGCCTGACCGCCAGCCGACTGAGCAGCGGCACGCGGCTGGCGCTGAGCGGCGCGACGATCATCATCGATGTACCGCTGGCCGATGGCCATGCCATTGAAGCGCTGGCGGCTCAGGCGGTCATGCTGAGCTTTTTGCGGACCCGATTGGGCGTCGAGCGGCCGGCTTCGGCGAGCATCCTCACCCTGTTCAGCCCGCGCGCGCCCGCAACCCGACCGCTCGACCTGAGCCCCATCGACGAAGCCCTTCTCGTTGCGCTCTACAAAGCTCCCGCCGATAAGGAGGCAAATGACCAGCGCGCCTTCATGGTCAGTACCATGGTCGATGATCTCTTCGGCAAACGCCCGCCCGCGCGCTGACGCGGGAAGGCGCTGCTGCCCTTTGCTGCGGTGATGCTGGGCCGCCTCGGTTGGTCTTACCCGAACACCCGGTCGAAGATCGTGTCGACATGCTTGAGATGATAGCCAAGGTCGAACAGGGGTTCGAGTTCAGCGCGTGGCAACAGGGCGGTCACCTCGGCATCAGCCGCCAACAGTTCCAACAATTGCAGTTGCCCGTCCGATTCCCAAACTTTCATCGCGTTGCGCTGGACCAGCCGGTAACTGTCTTCGCGGGAGGCGCCGGCCTGTGGAAGCGCCAGCAGGATACGCTGCGAATGGATGAGACCGCCCATCTTGTTAAGGTTTTTCAGCATCCGATCCGGATAGATCAGCAACTTGTCGATGACCTGGGTGAGACGCACCAATGCGAAATCGAGCGTGACTGTGGCATCGGGGCCGATCATGCGTTCTACCGACGAGTGCGAGATGTCGCGTTCGTGCCAGAGCGCGATATTCTCCAGCGCCGGGGTGACGTAACCGCGCACAAGGCGCGCAAGGCCGGTCAGGTTCTCGGTCAGCACCGGGTTGCGCTTGTGCGGCATAGCGCTGCTGCCCTTCTGGCCAGGCGCGAAATATTCCTCGGCTTCGAGCACTTCGGTGCGCTGCAGATGGCGGATCTCGGTGGCAAGGCGCTCGATCGAGCCGGCAACAACACCCAGCGTGGCGAAGAACATCGCATGACGGTCGCGCGGGATAACCTGGGTGGAAACAGGCTCAACGGCAAGGTTCATCGCCCGGGCGACATGCGCTTCGACTGCCGGGTCGATGTTGGCGAAGGTGCCGACGGCGCCGGAAATGGCACAGGTGGCGATTTCGGCGCGTGCCGCGACGAGCCGCTCGCGGCAGCGGGCGAATTCCGCATAGGCCTGGGCAAGCTTCACGCCAAAGGTCGTCGGCTCGGCATGGATACCGTGGCTGCGGCCCATTGTCGGGGTGTTCTTGTGCTCCATCGCCCGGCGCTTGATGGCGGCAAGCAGCGCGTCGGTGTCGGCGATTAAAATGTCGGCGGCGCGCGCGAGCTGCACGCTGAGGCATGTGTCGAGAACGTCGGAGCTGGTCATGCCTTGATGAACGAAACGCGCTTCCGGCCCGACATGCTCGGCAAGGTTGGTCAGGAAGGCGATAACGTCATGCTTGGTCTCGCGCTCGATCTCGTCGATTCGGGCGACGTCGAACTTGCCGCGCTCCCATACAGCTTTCGCCGCATCGGCCGGTACCACGCCCAGTATGACGAGCGCGTCCATGGCGTGCGCCTCGATCTCGAACCAGATTTGGAAGCGGGTTTCTGGTTCCCAGAGAGCGACCATCTCGGGGCGGGAATAACGCGGGATCATGCAAAGCTCCGTTTCTGGCGCGGGGGTTAGCACGGCGCCCACGCCGACACTACTCCCCCTCCCTTGCAGTAAGGGGCAGACGCGCACTACGTGGCTGGCGTGAGTGATATTCCGTCCGTCCGTATCGTCGTTTTCCAGCATGGACTGGGGGCGCTCGATTATGCCGTGCCGGCGGGCATGGTGGCGGCGCCCGGCATGGCGGTAACCGTGCCGCTCGGTCCGCGCACCATCACCGGGGGGGTGTGGGATGCCGGCCGGCTGGAAGGCCGCGAAGTCGAGCCAAAGCGCCTGCGCCCGGTGACTGCGGTGCTCGACATCCCGCCCTTGTCCGCCGCGATGCGGCGGCTGTGCGAATGGGTGGCGGATTATTATCTCAGTCCGCTCGCCGGGGTCATCCGTATGGTCTGGCCGTCAGTAGCGTTCCTTGCAGCGCGCGAAATCGTCGAATATCACCCCGGCGGCCCGGTGCCGGCGCGGCTGACACCGGCACGAGTGCAGGCGCTGGCGAGGCTCGAAGGTCGGCAAGGGTTGGTGCGCGACCTGGCGCGCATCGCCCAGGTTTCGGAGGCTGTCATCCGCGGTCTTGTGCAGGGCGGCACGCTGCTGCCGGTGCTGGTCGGGGTCGACGCCGCCCCGGCGCAGCCCGACCCCGATTTCGCGCCGCCGCAGCTGGAGACAGCACAGGCCGGGGCGGCGCTGGCCATCGCCCATGCCGTCGCCGATGGCGGTTTCGCTCCTTATCTGCTCGAAGGCGTTACCGGCTCGGGCA
>JBMOFG010000299.1:0-3405 GCA_049314415.1 Polymorphobacter sp. | reverse complement strand
TCCTCGCCATCCCGGCGCTCGCCTGTTTCCTCCTGATCGGCGATCGCTTGCCGCCCGGGCTGGTGATCGGACTGGCGGCGACGCTCGTTGGGCTGGCGGCAGGGGCGGAGTTCGACCTGATCGCCTTCATGGCCGGGCGCTATTTTGGCATGAAAAATTATGGCTTCATCTATGGCGTGCAGATTGGCGGTGTACTGGCCGCGACCGGGCTGGCGCCGCCGGTGTTCGGTCATATTCACGGCGTTTATGGCAGTTACGACCCGGCGCTGATCGGCGCGGGGGTGACGTTTCTCGTGGCGCCGCTTTTGCTACTGACGCTGGGGCGCTACCCGGCTGCAGATTGATCTCATACTGTCGCTCACCCCGGGTCAAGCCCGGGGTCACAGACTTTGTCGGGGCGTCAGCCCGGCTGCTTCGCCTGCATTGCCTTGTACCAGGCCGGCAGTTCGGGTTCCGGCGCATGTGGCACCGGCTGGCCGGCGGGGACCGGGGCGGGCGTTTGGGTGCGGGCGTAGAGCTCGAGGCTCGACAGGCTGGGGTCGACCCATTTTTCGGGGGCCTTCAGGTACAGCGGGTGATGCTTTTCGACATAATCGAGCGTCTTGCGATCGATGCGGTTGATGTCGTCATACGACCCCATGAAGGTCGAATATTGGCAATGGCCCGGTGTCGGCCCCATCAGCAGCCAGGGCAGCCACGGCGTCGTGCGGCTCCAGGTGCCGCCATATTCGACGCTGGTCTTCTTGGCGTTCTGCATGTCGGCCCAGGGGATCTGGTAGAGGAAGGTCTCGGTCACCTGGTTGAACGGGCTGGCATTCTCGCGCGGCCATTTCGCCGGCGGCAGCGACGACGGGTAGAAAAGGTTGATATGGCTGAACAGGTTGAGCGTGTCGCCGCGCCGCGTCCAGTCGAGCTGCAACGGCACCGGCGGCGGCGCCGCCCGGTTGAGCCCGCCATAGCTCGGCGGTTGCGGGGCGAATTCGGTGATGGTGTGGTTGAAGGGATCGTTGGTGATAGGCACCACCTTGACGGTCTCATTGAGGTAGGGATTGAGCATCTCGGTGATGATCTCCCCCGATTTGAGATCGGTGTAGAGCCCGACTTCGCGCAGGATCTTGCGATAACCGATGCCGCTTTCGTGCGGCAGCAGGCGCGCGCATGACATCATCGTGAAGCCGCAGATGTCGCGAATTGCCTCGCCGGGGCGCACGCCCTGGATCATCCCCTGCGCCCAGCCGTATTTGATCGATTTCATGTCGATGTTGCCGAGCAGCCGTGCCCAGGCCTGCATGTTGCCGTTGGGGGTCATCAGGTCGAGATAGGGGCCCTTGAGTGTCGCCGGGTCGCTGCCGCTGCGCGCCTGCGCGCCGGCGGGCAGGGCGGCTGCCGCCATAGCGGTGCCGGTCAGGGTCAGAAAGTCACGGCGTTCCATGGCGCGTCTCCGGGGTGTTGATGGGTTTCAACCGTCAGGTGACCACCCGGCGGCTTTGACATCAAGCGCCAACGCAATAGACTATCCGGCAGCCGGATAGGACAAGCAGGGAGCATGGCATTGGCAGCATCAGCAGGCGCGGAGCGCGACGGCAATGTGCGCGCGATCAGCCGCGGTTTGGCCGTTTTGCAGGCGGTCAATCGCGGTGGGTCGGTGACGATGATGGAGATCTGCCGCTCTGCGCAAATCCCCTATCCCACTGCCAGCCGCATCGTGCAGACGCTCATCGACGAGGGCATGATCGAACGCGAACCGGCGCGCAAACGCTATCGTCCGACAGCCCTCGTCCGCACGCTCAGCTTCGGTTTCCAGGATGAAGGCGATCTGGTGGCCGTCGCCCGCCCGCATATCGTCGCCCTGACCGACAAGCTTGCCTGGCCGGTGAGTGTTACCACCCGCGTCGGCCCGGTGATGATGGTACGCGATTCGACCCACAAGCTGACCAGCCTGACACTGCACAATTATGTCCCGGGCTTCACTTTGCCGATCATCGAATGTTCGACCGGAAAAGCCTATCTGGCCTTTTGCGGGGAGGCCGAGCGGCGCGGCGTGCTGCAGGGGCTGCGCCAGCTCGATGGCCCGGCAGAACGCATGGCGGTGCTGCTGACCAGCAACGAACGCATGCTCGATGATATCAGGGCGCGCGGCTTCGCCACCCAGGCGCGTAACGCCTATACCGCAACGCCGGGCAAGACCTCTTCAATTGCGGTGCCGCTATTCCAGAATGAGCAGGTTGTCGGCGCGCTGGCGCTGATCTTCTTTGCCTCGGCGGTCAGCATGGCCGAAGCCGAAGAGCGCTTCGTGGCAGCGCTGCAGGACACGGCCCAGGCGATTTCGGCAGAGCTCGCGCAGAAATTGCCGGCTTGATATCCGCTTGGCGGATAAAGCCGGTCAAATAAACGAAGTTATCCAATTTTCATGACTGATTGGCGACAGTTCGGATGAGGGGCTCATCAAGAGCCCCGGCGACACATCGGCAATCAGTGAGGGGTCATCATGAAGAATCGGACTGTCATTCGGCCTAGCGCGAGTGTGTTTGCGTTGATCCTCGGGGCGACGACCGCCCAGGCCCAGACGGCGCCCACCGCGATGGCCACTGCCGAAGCGGACGAAGCAAATGCCATCATTGTTACCGCGCGCCGGGTCAACGAGCGCTTGCAGGATGTTCCGGCTGCCATCAGCGTCGTGACCGCCGATGATCTGCGCCGCAAGGGCATCGACGATCTTATGGACGTTGCCCAGAATACCGTCGGCTTTGCCTTTGAAGCGATTTCACCGCTGGTTGTTCAGACGTCGATCCGCGGCCAGCTCAACCTTCGCACCACGTCGCCGGTACAGAATGTGCCGGTAAACATCGATGGCATCTATCTGCAGCGCGGCTACATGGTCGACCAAAGCCTGGTGGAATTGCAGCAGATCGAAATCATCAAGGGGCCGCAATCGGCGCTTTACGGTCGCAACGCCTTTGCCGGTGTCGTCAACCTGACCACCCGCGCGCCGAGCCTTGAAAAGATCGAAGCCGAAATCCAGGGAACGATCGGTAATCACGATCGCTATGATGCGCGTGGCTTGATCAGCATTCCGGTCATCAAGGACAAGCTGGCCGTGATGGCAGCTGTCGGCCATTCGCAGTTCGATGGCACTTGGGAAAACCAGCATCCGCTCGCCAATTCGACCGATCCCGGAGCGCGGACGCGGGGTAATCTGGGCGGCTGGAACAAGGAAACCTATCAGGTTCGCGTGATCGCCAAGCCAGTTGAATCGCTGACTATCGATGCGATGTACATTCGCTCCGAGCGCTTTTTCGATCAGTTCGCCAGCTATTCCATGGGCACGACGGCCGCTGCGACTACTGCGGTCAATACCTTGAACGCCTCGCCGGTCACCAATCCGAGCCCGTTCGCCTTTGCGCC
>JBMOFG010000298.1:0-3420 GCA_049314415.1 Polymorphobacter sp. | reverse complement strand
CCGCGACGGCGCGCGCGTACGCTGCGCCGCACGAGTTCAGCTTCGGCGACGCGCATGATCTGTTCACCACCGACAAGCGCCCCACCGACAAGCGCCCCGCCGCCCCGCGACGCTGGGCCGCAACCGGCAATGCCGCGGCGCTATCGGTACTGGGATTGACCGATAGCGCTACCGCTAGCGATGTGCGCCGAGCCTACAAACGCCTCGTGCGCCGCTATCACCCTGACAGCAATGGGGGGGACCGCGGACACGAAGGAAAGTTGCAGGCGGTCGTCAACGCCTATACGCAATTGAAATCTGCTGCTTCCTTTCGAACGGAGTCCTGATCGCCGTGGCCACTTACTCGACCGACCTTGCCAACCCGTTGTTGGCCGCGCCCAAGGCGCCCGATACGACCGTAGATGCCCGGGCGGTATTCGGCGTCGATGTCGATATGCAAGTTCCGGCTTTTTCGGACGGCGATGAACGGGTGCCCGACATCGATCCGAGCTATGTCTTCGATCCGGACACCACGCTGGCGATTCTCGCGGGGTTCACCCACAACCGCCGCGTTCTGGTGCAGGGCTATCACGGCACGGGAAAATCCACGCATATTGAGCAGATCGCCGCCCGCCTCAACTGGCCATGCGTACGCATCAACCTCGACAGCCACATCAGCCGCATCGATCTGATCGGCAAAGACGCCATCGTGCTGCGCGACGGCCAGCAGGTGACCGAATTCCGCGAAGGCCTGCTGCCCTGGGCGCTGCAGACCCCGACCGCGCTGGTTTTCGACGAATATGACGCCGGCCGCCCCGATGTGATGTTCGTCATCCAGCGCGTGCTGGAAGTGGAAGGGAAGCTGACGTTGCTCGACCAGAACCGCGTCATCAGGCCCAACCCCTGGTTCCGGCTGTTCGCCACCGCCAACACCGTCGGGCTTGGCGATACCACCGGCCTGTACCACGGCACCCAGCAGATCAACCAGGGCCAGATGGACCGCTGGAACATCGTCACGTCGCTGAATTACCTGCCGCACCACACCGAAACCGCCATCGTCATCGCCAAAGTCGCCGAGTTCGATACCGAGCTCGGGCGCAAGCAGGTGTCAAACATGGTCCGCGTTGCCGACATGACCCGCGCCGGCTTCATCGGTGGCGACATCAGCACGGTGATGAGCCCGCGCACCGTCATCACCTGGGCACAGAATGCAACGATCTTCAGCAACATCGGCTTTGCCTTCCGGCTGAGCTTCCTCAACAAGTGCGACGAGGCCGAACGCGGTATCGTGGCCGAATATTATCAGCGGGCGTTCGGGGAAGAACTGCCCGAAAGTGTGGCGGTGAAGGCACGGCGGTAACGGCACGGCAGTGACGGCGCGGGTAAACGGCGCAGCGCGCCCGGGATGATGCCGCAAGCTCTGCCACGCCATGATTATCGCTGCACGGTGCCAACCCGTGATCCGTCGCGCGGGACGGTACCTGTTCGGCCCGGCGCGCCGATGCCGTCGCAACCTGCGATCCCGAGTTTGCAAGCTCGGGCTGCAAGACTATTTGGTAGTTTATGACCGCTCCTGAAAACCCCGTCGAAGATTTTCGTCAGGCCGTTGCAGCCGCCCTGCGCGCGCTAGGCCATGCGCCCGACGTCGAACTCGCCTTCACCGCCGACAAACCGTCGTGCTTCGGGGACCAGGCACGGGTGCCGCAGCCGGGGCGGGCGCTGCCGGCCGATCAGGTCGCCGAAGTGCGCGGCTGGGCCGACAGTTTTGCGCTCCGGAAGCGCCACCATGATCCGGCGCTGCATGGTGTCGATCAACCCGAGGCCGGGCTGGCGCGCGATATCTGGAATGCCGCCGAACAGGCGCGTTTCGAGGCGCTGGGCGCGTCCGAAATGGCCGGTGTGGCGCAAAATCTCGACCGGATGACTGAAATGCGCGTCCGTGCCGATCCGATCGTGCGCGCCCGGAGCGCCGACGAAGTGCCGATGGCGACCGCGGTCGGCCTGCTTGTCCGTGAGCGGCTGACCGGCCAGCCAACGCCCAAGGCCGCCGAAACCGCGCTCGATCTGGTACGCGATGGCATCGAGGCACGCGCCGGCGGCCATCTCGATGAACTGGTCGCCAACCAGGGCGATCAGGCGGCATTTGCCCGGGTCATACGCCGCGTGCTGTCCGATCTCGGGTTGGGCAGCGACGCCGAGGCCGACCCCGGCGAAACGAGCGATGCGGAGGACGAGCAGGAACAGGACAGCGCCGGCGAAGAAGGCGATGATGCGGATCAGGACGCCGGTGGCGACGAGCAATCGACCGAAAGTCGTGTCGAGGAGGCGCAGGACGACGCCGACGCCGCCGAAGCGCGCGAAGCCGAGATGGAAAGCGACATGGTTTCCGACGCCAGCATGGGCGAGGAGGGCCAGGAAGGCATGATGCCGTGGCGGCCCAATCTGCCGATGTCGGACCTGCCGCCCGATTTCGACTACAAGGCCTATTCACGCGACAATGATGAAATCATCGCCGCCGATGAACTTTGCGATGCCGAGGAGCTGACCCGGCTGCGGGCCTATCTCGACCAGCAACTGGTACCGCTGCAATCGGCAGTGACCAAGTTGGCCAACCGGCTCCAGCGCAAATTGATGGCACAGCAGAACCGCAGCTGGGATTTCGATCAGGAAGAGGGCCTGCTCGATGCGGCACGGCTGGTACGCGTCGTCACCAACCCGTCTCAGGCGATGAGCTTCAAGGTCGAGCGCGATATCGAATTCCGCGATACGGTGGTGACCCTTTTGATCGACAATTCGGGCTCGATGCGCGGCCGGCCGATCAGCATCGCGGCGATCTGCGCCGACATTCTGGCCCGGACCCTCGAGCGCTGCGGGGTCAAGACCGAAATCTTGGGCTTCACCACCCGGGCCTGGAAGGGCGGAATGACGCGCGAGGAATGGTTGGCCGCCGGTCGCCCGGCAAAGCCCGGTCGGCTGAACGACCTGCGCCATATTATCTACAAACAGGCCGATGCGCCGTGGCGCCGGGCGCGCAAGAACCTTGGACTGATGATGCGCGAAGGCCTGCTTAAGGAAAATATCGACGGCGAAGCGCTGGTCTGGGCGCATGACCGGCTGATGTCGCGGCGCGAGGAGCGTCGTATCCTGATGGTGATTTCGGACGGCGCGCCAGTCGATGATTCGACGCTGTCGGTGAACACCGGCAACTATCTCGAACGCCATCTGCGCCAGGTCATCAAGCAGATCGAAACACGGTCCCCGGTCGAACTGATCGCGGTCGGCATCGGCCATGACGTGACCCGCTATTATGCCAAGGCGGTAACGATCATGGACGCAGAGCAACTCGGCGGCACGCTGATCGAACAGCTCGCCGGCCTGTTCGACCCCAATACCAACAAGGGGCGGCGGCGCAAATGACCGGGCTGGCGCATGCGGGCACCT
>JBMOFG010000297.1:0-3428 GCA_049314415.1 Polymorphobacter sp. | reverse complement strand
CCTGAATAAAATTATGCATCACTGTGCGGCGTTGCCGGTCGAACCGCGCCAGCAGAGGCGCAGCCTCGGCGCCATCGAGGATGATCTGCGGCAGTTTTTCGGCAAGATTGATGGCATCATGGATGCCGCTGTTCATGCCCAGTCCGCCAAGCGGGTTGTTGAGGTGCGCCGCATCGCCGATCAGCATGACCCGGCCATGGTCATAGCGTTCGGCGACGCGCTGGTGAATGCGATAGATGGTGCGGTGCACGGTTTCGACCCGCGCTTCGGGGCCGAGCAGCCGGTTGAACACCGCGGCGGCATTGGCGTCGGACTTGAGCTCGGCGTCCGGTGTGGCTTCGTCGGCCGACACCAGCACCCGCCACAGGCGGGGCACCCGCAGCAGCACGTGCCAATCGGCGGGATCGGCAACATAATTGACATAGGCGAGCTGGTCGAAATGGGTTTCCAATGGTTCGTTGGTCGACAGGCACAGGAATTTTTCCGGGTAGGTGAAGCCCGTGAAGCCGACGCCCAGCCATTTGCGGACGATCGAATTGGCGCCGTCGGCGGCGATCAGATAGCGGCCGCGCCGGGTTTCGATGGCGGTTGGCGTTTCGAGATCGACAGTAACGCCGTCGGCGTCCTGGGTGAAATGCACGATCCGGCGTGAAAAGGCCATTTCGCTGCCCGGCATCGCTTCGATGCGGTTTGCGAGCAGGCGCGCCAATTGCCATTGTTCGCACTGCAGGCGGAAGGGATAGGGCGTGCGATCGGCAAGTTCGCCGAGATCGAAGGCGAGAATTTCCCCGGTCTGGCGAATACGGTATTGATAGACTGGCGCCTTCAGCCCCATCGGCAGCATCTCATCGAGCACGCCCAGTGTCGCCAGCATTTCAAGGCTGGGCGGGTGGAAGGTCGAGGCGCGCAGATCCTCGGCGCAATGCGAATCGGCTTCGACGACCAGCACCTTCAAGCCGGCGCGGGCCAGCGCATAGCCGGCAACCGTGCCTACTGGTCCGCCGCCGGCGATGATGACATCATGATCGAACATCAGCGCGCCCCGGCGATTGCAGTGACATTTGATACCGAAGCGAGCCTTGCGGCCATCGGCAGTTCCTTCCTCAACGCGATATCGTTCGGCTGTTGCCGCACCTTGTTGGCAACAGGACTAGACCTGCCAGCCGGGCCGGCATGGCCGCACAGCGCGATATGACCGCCAAGCGGACACAGATGGCGGGGGTGCGACACTTGGGCCGGGGTTGCCGGTAACGCTGGGGCGAAGGGAAAGCGATATGGGCGATTCACTCGGCTATCGGGCAAAATTCGCGGTGGTGGCGCCATCGACCAACACCAGCGTGCAACCCGAATATGATTCGATGCGGCCGCGCGGGGTGACCAACCATTTTGCCCGCATCAGCATTCCCGATACGCGCGTCACCGATGACGAGAGCTTCATGGTCATGCTCGGCAATATCCGTGCTGCCACCAGCGGCGCCGTCGATGTGGCGATGAGCATGGCGCCCGATGCCGTGGTCATGGGCATGTCGGCGGAAACCTTCTGGGATGGCGCCGATGGCGCCGATGCCATGCTGCAGCGGCTCGAAGAACAGACCGGCAAGCCGGTTATCATGGGCAGTCATGCCTGTGACGCCGCGATCAAGGCATTGGGCGGGGCAAAGCGCATCAGCATCATCACCCCCTATATGCCGGTCGGCGACAATCAGGTGCGGCGCTTTTTCGAGGATCAGGGCTATGAAGTGGTCGCGATCAAGGGGCTGCAATGCGCCAGCCCGATGCTGATCGCCCATGAAAGCGAGCGCACCCTGAAACGCGCCATTGAGGAAGTCGATGACAAGAGTGTCGACGCCATTATCCAGTGCGGCACCAACCTCGCCTTTGCCCGCGTGGCCGCCGTCGCCGAATTCTGGCTCGAAAAGCCGGTGATTGCCATCAACACCGCAACCTACTGGCATGCGCTGCGCCGCCACGGCATCATGGATCAGATGGACGGTTTTGGCGCACTGCTGGCGGATTATTGACCCTATGGAATATCCCTATATCCCGATTTCGCAGCGCCGGCCTTTGGTCTGGCCGAACGGCGCCCGGGTGGCACTCATCCTCACCTTCAACCTTGAAACCTGGGACCTGACCAAGGATACCGACAAACCCTATTATGCCGGTGGCCCGCCGATCCTGCCCGATGTGTTGCCCGGCCGGGTGCCCGATTTCCCCAATTACACCTGGCGCGAATATGGCCAGCGCGTCGGCATCTGGCGGCTGTACGAGCTTTTCGACGAACTCGGCGTCAAGGCGAGCTGCACCACCAACGCCGTCACCTTCGAACGCCGCCGCCCGATGGTGCAGGCGGTGCTCGATCGCGGCTGGGAATTGCTGGCGCATAATTGGGAGCAAGGCGAACTGCTCAGCGACTATGCCGGCGATCCGGCCAAGGAGCGCGAGATCGTGCTGCGTACGCTGGCCAAATATGAAAGCGAGGTCGGCCGCAAGGCAATGGGCTGGCTGTCATCGTCGCTGCGCGGCACGTTGCAGACCGCCGATATCCTCGCCGAACAGGGGGCGATTTTCTACTGCGACATCATGAACGATGATCAGCCCTATCTGCTGAAAACACCTTCGGGGCCGATCGTCTCGATCCCCTACAGCAATGAAATCAACGATTTCACTTTGCTGACCAGGCGCAATTATACCACTGACCAGTTCCGCGACATCCTGATCGAGGAACTCGATGTCCTCTATGCCGAGGGGGCGAAAACCGGCCGGATCATGAATGTCGGCCTCCACCCGCATGTTTCGGGCCGGGCGCACCGGGTTCGCGCGCTGCGCGAGTTCATCGAACATGCCAAGACGCTGCCCGGCGTGTGGTGGGCGACGCGCGAGGAAATCGCGCGCTGGTATCTGGCCAATCATGACAGCCATATCCCGAACCAATTGGGAGACCGCCCGTGACCGCGATGCTCAACACCTTCCAGCAGGGCGACCATCCTGTCCTGCCCAAGCCCGATCATGACGAACGCGCCCGCCAGGAATTCACCAAGAGCCTGAAGGGCTTTGTCCAGTCGGGGCTGCTCCCGGGCTTGGGGCCGGTGTTCAAGGCCCGCGCCGGCAAGCGCTTCGAACGCGAGCACGGCCGGGCGCCGGCCAACCGCCACGACATCCGCAAGGCGATGCTGCCCGATCCCTATTTCCAGCATTATGCCGCG
The DNA here is from genome assembly GCA_049314415.1 of Polymorphobacter sp. Lineage (GTDB taxonomy): Bacteria > Pseudomonadota > Alphaproteobacteria > Sphingomonadales > Sphingomonadaceae > Sandarakinorhabdus. The sequence goes on along the minus strand of JBMOFG010000297.1, from coordinate 225 downwards.
ACCAACCGCATCGCCCAGGAACTGATCTGGGATTCTGTCATCGACACGATCGAGCGGCAGTTGCCCGAGATCGAGGCGCGGGCAAAAGCGTTGTCGGCGCAGAATCCGGCGCCGCTCGAAACCCGCGATGATTTCCCGACGCCGCGCTATGTGACCGCGCTCGACATCCATTGCATGCCGGGCGGCTACGCTGGTCTTGGCGGCGACGCCGCCGAGGCGGAGGCC
>JBMOFG010000296.1:0-3432 GCA_049314415.1 Polymorphobacter sp. | reverse complement strand
CGCTCTTCATTATGGGCAGCCAGGAACAGCATTCGGTTGAGCAGCCGATACATACCACGCGCGCGCCATGCCGCGACGCTGAAATCCCGCGCGGCGCGATAGATGCTCGGCGCGTCGAGCACCGGCAGTGCCGCGATCATGTCCGCCATCGCCACCGCATCGGGGAAGCTGTAGCCGGTGACCGGGTGGAACATGCCGGCACGCAAGCCGACGCGCGGCACACCCGCCTCGCCTTCGTCCCAGAAGGCTTCGATATCGCCGCCGATGCCGAGCGGCAGGATACCCATTTCCTCGCGGATGATGCGGACGATCGTCCAGCCCTGCGACACGGCATAATCGGCGAGATGGCGGCGCAACAGCTCAGGCGACAGATCATTGCCGTCGCTGAAATAGGTGTCCTCAATCAACACCCGGGTCGGGCCGAACGGCAGCGTATAGACGAAGCGATAGCCGTCCAATTGCGGCACCGTCGCGTCCATGATGATCGGGCCGGTCAGGCCGTGCGGCGCAGCGAGTTCGACCTCGAGCCCGAGGAATTTCTGCCACCTGAGATCGAGCGCCCTGGTCGGCCCCTGCCCGCGGCCATCGATGACCGCCGCGGCGGTGAGGACGCGCTGGTCGGCGAGGGTAACGCTGGTCGGGGTGAGCATGGCGACCGGCAGGCTGGTCAGGATGCGCTCGGGCGGCAGATGCGTCGCCACTGCGGCCGCCAGCCGTTCCGACGTGGCGCTGCCATAGCCGGCATCGAGCCGGCGGTTGAGGCCGGGAAAGCGTACCTGGTAATTGTCCCAGCGATGTTCGAACAGTGGCGCCGTCCATTGCTGCTGCGCCGGGGTCAGATCATTGGTGAAAGACGACCAAGTATGGTTGCCGCCGACCGAAGCACCCGATTCGACCAGGGTCACCCGCACGTCGGGGCGCAGTTGCGCCAGTCGCAAGGCGATCAGCCCATTGGCAAGGCCACCCCCGGCAAGAATTACATCGCTGTCCACGCCGATGTCATAAGCGGGGATGCGCCGACAAGAAAGCCCGGCGACAATATGAACAGCGACTTTATGATCAGCGACTTCGCCGGCGTGCGACCGATGCGCCAGTTGTGTCGTCCTGCCTATGTGCGTATCACCTGTCCGCATTCAGGAGATCGCCCGCATGAACGCCCCGACCAAGGCCGACGCCTTCATTCCCGCCGACCTGCCCGAACCGACGTTTGAGGATCTCAAGCACCTGCCCGGCATGCAGCCGGCAAAAATCCAGATGCTGCGCACGATCAAGTTCCTGAAAGATCCGCTGGGCCGCTCGCAGGCAATGCTCGACGATTATGGCCGGGTTTTCCGCCGTCAGGATTTCGGCGGCTGGGGCGTCTCGCTGGTCGGGCCCGAAGCCAATGAACTCGTGCTGTTCAACAAGGACAAGATTTTTTCATCGGCGCTGGGCTGGAACCCGGTGCTGGAAAACCTGTTCCCGCACGGCCTGATGCTGATGGATTTCGATGAACATCGCATCCACCGCAAGGCGCTGTCGGTCGCTTTCAAGGAAGCGCCGATGAAGCATTATCTTGGCGAACTCAACAGCGGCATCGCGCGCGGTATCGCCGGCTGGCCGAACGCGCCCGAATTCAAATTTTATCCCGCCATCAAGGCTTTGACGCTCGATCTTGCCGCCGCATCTTTCCTGGGTGTGCCCTGGGGGGCCGATGCGCAAAAGATCAACCAGGCTTTTGTCGACATGGTGATGGCCTCGGTCGCCCCGATCCGCAAACCCCTGCCGCTCACCCAGATGCGCCGCGGCATGAAGGGCCGCGCGTTCATGAGCGGCTTTTTCGGCAAGGAAATTCCCGACCGCCGCGGCAAGACGGGCGACGATATCTTCACCCAGATCTGCAACACCACCGATGATGACGGCGCACTGCTCAGCGACCAGGCGATCATCGATCACATGAACTTCCTGATGATGGCGGCGCATGACACGACGACATCCTCGATCTCGTCGGTGGTGCATTTCCTGGGGGCCCATCCCGAATGGCAGGACCGCATCCGCGAACAGATCCGTTCCGTGCAGGCAAAGACCGGCGGCGCGTTGACTTACGAAACGCTCGGCGACCTCGATGTCATCGAAATGGTCTTCAAGGAGTCGCTGCGCCTCATTCCGCCGGTGCCGTCGATGCCGCGCCGGGCGTTGAAGGATTTTGTCTTCATGAACCACCATATTCCGGCGGGCGCGCATGTCGGGATCAACCCGATGATCACCCACCGCCTCCCCGATGTCTGGCCCGATCCGGAACGTTTCGACCCGCTGCGCTTCACGCCGGAAAATTCCAAGGGCCGGCACAAATATGCCTGGGTGCCCTTTGGCGGCGGCGGCCATATGTGCCTGGGGCTGCACTTTGCCTATATGCAGGTGAAGAGCTTCTTCTTCCACCTGCTCGCCGACAACCGCATCGTCCATTCGGACAGCTATCGCGGTGAATTCGCCATGTTCCCGATCCCCAAGCCCAAGGATGGCCTGCCGCTGCGGATCGAGCGTCTCTGATGGCCGTCAAAAGCCGCTGGCCGCGCCGTATCGGCATCACCCTGGGCATTCTTGGCGCGCTGATCGGCGGGGCGATGCTGATGTTTCAGGTGCCCGATATTCCCGTTGCAACGCTGCGCGCCAAATATGGCAGCCCGGCGTCGCGCTATGTCGAGGTCGCCCCCGGCACGATCATCCATATGCGCGACCAAGGCCCGCGCGATGGCTTCCCGGTCGTGCTCATCCATGGCTCGAACGCCTCGCTGCACACCTGGGAGCCCTGGGTGGCGCGGCTGTCGCCGACCTATCGCGTCATCAGTCTCGATTTGCCGGCGCACGGCCTGTCGGGGCCGGTGCCAGGCCGCGATTATTCGCAAAGCAGCTATGTCGGCGTTACCGAAAAGCTCGTCGACCAACTCGGCCTGACCCGCTTTGCCATTGCCGGCAATTCGATGGGCGGCGGCGTCGCCTGGCATTATGCCGCGGCACACCCTGACAAGGTCGCCGCGCTGATCCTCGTCGACAGCGTCGGCCAGCCCGAGCCGGGCAAATCATCCCCGCCGATCGGGTTCCGCATCGCGCGCATTCCGGTGCTGCGTGACCTGCTCGCCTCGGTGCTGCCGCGCAGCATGATCGAACAATCGCTGCACCAGTCGGTCAGCGTGCAGCGCATCGTCACTCCGGCGGCGGTCGACCGCTATTGGGAATTGCTGCGCTACCCCGGCAACCGCTCGGCAACCATGGACCGCTTCGCCGGCTACAAGCGCCAGGACGACACGGCACTGCTCGCCAAGCTCACCATGCCGGTGCAGATCGTCTGGGGCCGCGAGGACAAGCTGATCCCGGTGCGGTCGGCGCAATGGTTCGCCAGCCATCTCCCCAACGCCCGCGTCACCATCCTCGATGGTATCGGCCATATTCCGA
>JBMOFG010000295.1:0-3453 GCA_049314415.1 Polymorphobacter sp. | reverse complement strand
GGCGCGCTTTCCATCACACCCGCATCCACATGGTCGGCAAATTGCGCGAAGTTGGCGATGAACATGCCGACGAGCGCCTTGGCCTTGGCGTCATAGGCGGCCGGATCGGCCCAGGTGTCGCGCGGGTTGAGGATCTTGCTGTCGACGCCGGGGACGGTAACCGGGACCTGGAAGCCAAAGTTTGCGTCGGTTCGGAACTGGGCGCTCTTGAGGCTGCCGTCGAGGGCGGCGTTGAGCAGCGCGCGGGTTGCCTTGATCGGCATGCGCGTGCCGGTGCCACCGGTGCCGGCGCCGCCGCCGGTCCAGCCGGTGTTGACCAGCCAGACATCGACGCCGCCCTTGGCGATGCGGTCCTTCAGAAGATTGCCGTAAACCGACGGGTGGCGCGGCATGAACGGCGCGCCAAAGCAGGTGCTGAAGGTGGCATCGGGTTCGGTGACGCCGATTTCAGTGCCGGCGACGCGGGCGGTATAGCCCGACAGGAAATGGTACATCGCCTGATCAGGGGTCAGCTTGCTGATCGGCGGCAGGATGCCGAACGCATCGGCGGTCAGCATGATGATGTTCTTGGGCACCGGGCCGAGATTGTCGGCGCTGGCATTGGGGATGAAGTCGATCGGGTAAGAACCGCGGCTGTTTTCGGCGAGGCTGTTGTCGTCGAGATCGATTTCGCGGGTGGCGGGATCGATGACGACATTTTCAAGCACGGTGCCGAAACGCTTGGTGGTGGCAAAGATTTCCGGTTCGGCCTCGGCCGAAAGCCGGATCATCTTGGCGTAGCAGCCGCCTTCGAAATTGAAGACCGCGGTGTCGGACCAGCCATGTTCGTCATCGCCGATCAGCGTGCGGCTGGCATCGGCGGACAGCGTCGTCTTGCCGGTGCCCGACAGGCCGAAGAACACAGCGGTGTCGCCCTTGGGGCCGATGTTGGCCGAACAGTGCATCGGCATGACGCCCTTCAGCGGCAGCAGATAATTGAGGATCGAGAACACGCTCTTCTTCATTTCGCCGGCATAGGCGGTGCCGCCGATGAGGATGGTCTTGCCTTCGAAATCAACGGCGACAATCGTTTCGCTGCGGCAGCCATGGCGGGCCGGATCGGCCTTGAAGCTGGGCAGGTCGATGATCGTGTATTCGGGCAGAAAGTCGGCGAGCGCCGCGGCTTCCGGGCGCACCAGCAGCGTGCGGATGAACAGCGAGTGCCAGGCATATTCGGTGATGATGCGGACATTGACGCGATGTTCGGGCTGCGAGCCGCCGAACAGATCCTGGACGAACAGCGTTTCCTTGGCGGCGAGCGCGGCCTGGAAATCGGCCTTCACCGCGGCGAATTGCGCCGGCGTGATCGACTTGTTCTTGTCCCACCAGATGACGTTTTCGGTCTTGGCGTCGCGGACGATGAACTTGTCGTTGGCGCTGCGGCCGGTGTGCTTGCCGGTTTCGACGACGAAGGCGCCGTCCTTGGAGAGCAGGCCTTCGCCGCGTTGCACGGCGAGTTCGATCAGGGGGGCGGTGCCCAGGTTCCAGTGCAGCGCAGCGCCGGTCTCATAGCCTTGAGCGGCAAGGCCATGATGCGAAATGGTCGATGCTGGCACGCGCCAATTCCTTCCTTGAATGTCAACGGCCAAGGGCCGCCTGATTGCTTCGGATGCCGTCGTTGCGGCAACGATCTCCCCGATGCCGTGGCGCATACCGAAGCGATGCGGATTCGTCAAAATTCTTGTGGCCCGGCATAAGCTAATCGCGCGCGGCGGTGGCTTGCGTTCGCCCGCGCTTGGGGCGACAAGGGTAGCCGATGTCCGCTACGGTTTCTTCCCCGCTTGCCAGCGCGCCGGTGATCGCGCTGGTCGACGACGACCGCAATATCCTGACGTCGGTTTCGATCGCGCTGCAGGCGGAAGGCTTTGTTGTTCGCATGTATTCGGATGGCGATACGGCGCTGCGCGGCCTTTTGGAAAATCCGCCCGATCTCGCCGTGCTCGATATCAAGATGCCGCGCATGGACGGGATGGAAGTGTTGCGCCGCCTGCGCGAAAAATCACAGGTACCGGTGATCTTCCTGACGTCGAAGGATACCGAGATCGACGAGGCGCTGGGCCTCGCCATGGGCGCCGATGATTATATCGGCAAACCCTTTTCGCAGCGCCTGCTCATCGAGCGCATCCGCGCCGTGCTGCGCCGCGCTGCCAACCGCAACGCGCCCGCCGAAGGGCCGGAGGAAGTGCCGGCGGGGGATCCGATCATCCGCGGGCGGCTGACGATGGATCCGGCGCGCCACCGGGTCACCTGGCAGGCCGGGTCCGGACGCCACGGCGATGTCGCACTGACGGTGACCGAATTCATGATTCTCGAAACGCTGGCGAGCCGGCCGGGGTTCGTGAAGTCGCGCGACCAACTGATGGATGCGGCCTATCAGGATGACGTTTATGTCGATGATCGCACCATCGACAGCCACATCAAGCGACTGCGCAAAAAATTTCGCGCGGTCGATCATGATTTCAAGGGGATCGAGACCCTCTACGGTGTCGGATATCGCTTCAACGAAGAATGAGCCTGCCGCGCCGGCGCCCGTGCCGGGCGAGGTGCAGGAATGGCGGCGAGGCTTGGGCTTTGGCTCGCTGCGGGCGCGCATCTTTGCGGTCAATATCGTCGCGGTCATCGTGCTGGCGATCATGCTGCTTTATCTCGATACGGTGCGGTCGCGGCTGCTCGATGAACGCACCGATGCGCTCGCCGGACAGGCGGCGACGATTGCCGCGCTGGTGACGCCGCTGTCGCCGTCGGTGCGCGTCGCGACGCTGGCAAGCCAGGATTTCCCGCGCGGCACGCGGGTCCGGCTGTTCCGAGGCCCGGGAGACGCCGTGGCCGATAATTGGCAGCGGCCGGGGGCGCGGCGTTTTATCATCGCCGATCCCGCCAGCGACCCCTGGCGCCGGCGCTCGGCCAAGCTTGTCGATCGTGTGCTCGAGGCGTTGGGCTCGGTCGGCACCCTGCCGCCCTATGACGATGCCATGTCCGCTCTGGCGGGGCCGCGGCGACAGGCTGACCCGGCCGGGGTTGCCGGGGCCGGCGCTCCCGCCACCATCTTGCGCCGTGCGCGGGACGGCGCAGTCATCATCATCGCGGCGGCCGCCATTCCCGGCGGCGATATCGTCCATCTGACTGACAATGCCGGTGACCTGACGCGTATCCTGCGCGCGGAACGGCTGACCAGCTTCTGGTTGCTGCTGGGTGTCACGGCGCTCACGCTCGGCCTGTCCTTCTACCTCGCGCGCACCATCGTGCGGCCGCTGCGCATGCTGGCCATTGCCGCGCATCGCGTCCGGCTGGGGCGGTCACGCGAGGTCATCGTGCCGCGCCTGCCCGACCGGCGCGACGAGATCGGCGCGCTGGCCCGGGCGTTGTCGGACATGTCGATCGCGCTGCGCCTCCGCATCGATGCGACCGAAGCCT
>JBMOFG010000294.1:0-3466 GCA_049314415.1 Polymorphobacter sp. | reverse complement strand
GGTGGCGCCTCCTACACCAACGGCTATCTCCATACCGGTCCGCATGTCCTGTTCGACCTATCGGGGCTGGACAGCATCGCCATCGATATCGCCAACGCCTGCGTGCGAGTCGGCGCCGGTGTCACCTGGGCGGCGCTGCGCGATGCTTTGGCGGCACATGGCCTTCGCACGCGTTTCTGGGGGCCATTCTCTGGGCTGGCGGCGACGGTGGGCGGCAGCATCAGCCAGAACACGATCAGCCATGGCAGCGGCAGCCATGGCATTTCGGCCCAGAGCGTGGCGGGTATCGACGTCGTGCTCGCCGATGGCAGCCTCATGAACACTGCTGCCTCACCCGCAACGCGCTTCTACGGCCCTGATCTCACCGGGCTATTCACCGGCGATTGCGGCGCACTCGGCTTGAAAGTCGCGGTCACCCTGCCGCTCATCGCCATTGCACCGGCATTCGAAGCCCTGTCCTTCGCCTTTTCCGATTTCGCCGCCTATCACGCTGCCGTCGGCGCGGCGGTACGTGAGGAACTCGATGATTCGCATTTCAGCTTCGACCAAGCATTGTCACAGGGCCAGATCGAACGCCAGACCGGGCTGGTGGCGCGGTTGAAGATTGCGGGCGGGGTATTGCGCGTGGCGCCGTCACTGGCCGCCGGGGTAAGGCAACTGGCGAAGATGGCGCTCGCCGGCGAACGCGACCTGCGCGTCGCTGCCTATACGGTCCATTACATCGTCGAGGGCAGCAGCGCCGCCGAAGCCCGCGCAAAGGCGGCGCGGCTGCGCCAGATCATCGGCCCGCATGGCGTCGAGATCGCCAACAGCGTGCCGGCGTTCGTGCGCGCCATGCCGTTCGCGCCGCTGCACAACATCCTGGGGCCGAAGGGCGAGCGCTGGGTGCCGGTGCACGGCATCTTCCCGCACGCGCAGGCGCTTGCCTTCGATGCGGCTTATGACGGCTTTATCACGAGCCACCGCGCCGAAATGGACCGGTTGGGCGTATGGACCGGCAAGATGTTTTCCAGCGTCGGAACGTCCGCCCTTTTGTTTGAGATCGCCATCTACTGGCCCGATGCGCATGATCTTTACCATCAGGATGTGCTGGGGCCGGCGCATCTCGCCACCATCCCAGCCTATCCCGCCAACGCGCAAGCGCGCGCTTTCATCGATCGCTTCAAGGCCGAACTGATCGCGCTGATGGACGCGCATGGTTCGGCACATTTCCAAATCGGCCGCGCCTATCCCTATCGGACGCGGCTCGACCCGGCAGCGGCGGCGCTGCTCGGTGCCATCAAGGCACAGCTCGATCCGCAGAATTTGATGAACCCCGGAGTGCTCGGCCTGTGAAACCCGCCATCCTTATCGCCGGCGGCGGCATCGGCGGCATGACCGCGGCCGCCGCGCTGGCGCAAGCCGGCTTCCCCGTCCGCCTGCTCGAAGCAGCACCGGCGTTCGGCGAGATCGGCGCCGGGGTGACGCTGTCGCCCAACGCCATGCGCGGGCTCGATTTCATCGGCGCCCAGGAAGCCGCCGCCGCCGCCGGGGTCGAACCCGCCCGCCAGCGCATCCAGCATTGGCAGGACGGCCGCACGCTGTTTACGATGGAACGCGGCGATTCACGGGCCAAATATGGCGCCCCTTACGTCTATATCCACCGCGCCGATCTCCATCAGATTTTGCTCACTGTCGCCCGCGATGCCGGGGTGAAGCTGCAGGCCAATGCGCCGGTAGTGGCGAGCGAAGGCACTACCGCCATCCTCGCCGATGGCAGCCGGATCGAGGCCGACGTGCTGATCGGAGCCGATGGCCTCAAATCCGCCATCCGCCAGCGTTTCGAGACGCAGGCGGCACATTTCACCGGCCATGTCGCCTGGCGCGCCGTGGTGCCGATGACGCCAGAGTTGACGCCGCTCGGCGAGTGGCCCGGCGTCCATGTCGGGCCCGGGCGGATGATCACCCGCTATCCGGTCCGTCATTCGCGGCAGCTGAATCTGGTGTTCTTTGCCCGCAGCGACGACTGGCCCGATGAAGGCTGGACAATCCCCGCCAAGACCGGCGAACTTGCCACCACCTATGCCGGCTGGTGCGACGAAGCCCGGGCGATGATCGAGGCGGCGGAGACAGTCCCGCACTTCCGCTGGGCGATCAACGCCCGCACTGCGCTACCACATTGGGTCGTCGATGGCCGGGTCGCGCTGCTCGACGATGCCGCCCACGCGATGACGCCCTTCCTCGGCCAGGGTGCTGCCTGCGCGATCGAGGATGCTGTGGTGCTCACCCGCGCCTTGGCAATGGCAAAAACGCCTGAGGCGGGGCTGCTCGCCTATCAGACGGCGCGTCATGCCCGCGCCAGCTACATCCAGGCCGAATCAAACGCCAATGCCGATCGCATGCAGGGTGCCGATACCGACATGTTCGGGCTCAGCAAGCTACGCAATGAGGAGTCGCTCGGGCTGTTCGATTACGACTGCCGGACCGTGGACATCTGAAAAAAAATGGCAAACCCGATCTTTCGCGAAAAGCTGGCGACGAAACAATTCTTCGTCATCCCCGGCATCCAGGACATGATTGCCGCGGTCATCGCCAACAAGGTCGGTTTCGATCTCGTCTATGGCACCGGCTATTGGCTCACTGCCTCGGCGTGGGGGCTGCCCGATGCCGGCATCGCCACCTATACCGAAATGCGCAACCGCATGGCGACACTGGTGCAAACGAGCACCGCAGCGGTCATCGCCGATGGCGACACCGGCTATGGCGGGCTGCTCAACGTCCATCACACGGTCAAGGGCTACGAAGCCGCCGGGGTCACCGCGATCCAGATCGAGGACCAGGAATTTCCCAAGAAGTGCGGTCATACGCCGTTCCGCCGCGTCATCCCGGTCGAGGACATGGTGGCCAAGATCAGGGTGGCCGGCGACGCGCGCGAAGACAAGGTGAATTTCCTGATCATCGCCCGCACTGATGCCCGGCAGAGCGAGGGCTTTGACGGCGCGATGCGGAGGCTCGATGCCTATGCGAAAGCCGGCGCCGATGTGGTTTTCCCCGAAGCGCTGGAAAGCGAGGAGGAGATGCGCCGCGCCTGCGCCGGCTTCGATGTGCCCGTTATGGCCAACATGTCGAACGGCGGCCTGTCGCCGGTGCCGCACACCTCGGTGCTCGCCGAGATCGGCTATGCTTATGCGATCTACCCGTCGCTGACCTCGCTCGCCGCCGCCGCCGCGATGGAACAGGCGCTGCGCGGCCTGAAGGACGGCGGCGTCGGGCAACCCGAGGGGCTTTTCGATTTCAACGAGTTCTGCCGACTGATCGGCTTCGACGATGTATGGGCGTTCGAGCGCAAATGGGGCGCAAAGGACTGACTGGCCCGCCCCCTGCGGGGCGAGAAAAGGCCCTTACATCGCCGTGATCACGCCATGGCGTTTCTTGCCTGCCGACACCCGCGCACCCGGCGCGACGAGCAGCGCTTCATCGGCTACTG
>JBMOFG010000293.1:0-3469 GCA_049314415.1 Polymorphobacter sp. | reverse complement strand
GGATCGGCAGGTAGTGCCTGCCGGACGCAATGTGGCCGCAGGTGGGCAGAGACATGGGCACGGGCAAAGACATATTAATGTCTTAGGTCATGACGCGTGCAGGGGGAAGCGCTGTCAGCCGCAAGATGGCAACCGACCGGCCGCAAAAACACGCATCCCGGCAGATCGGGCGACCTGCCGGGATGAATATTGTCCAGTTTTGGCGCGTGCCGGATCAGCCGGCGGCATCTTCCTTGACCGGACGCGGCAGGCGCTTTTCGACGATACGCGCCGACTTGCCCGAACGGCCGCGCAGATAATAGAGTTTGGCGCGCCGCACGACACCGCGGCGGACGACTTCGATCGCATCGATTGACGGTGAATAAAGCGGGAAGACACGCTCGACACCTTCGCCGAATGAAATCTTGCGCACGGTGAACGACGAGCCCATGCCGCAGTTGCTGCGGGCGATGCAGACGCCTTCATAATTCTGGACGCGGGTGCGTTCACCTTCGACGACCTTCACCCCGACGCGGAGCGTATCGCCGGCGCGGAACTGGGGGATCGGACGGATGGCGACCGCCTTGGCAATGTTTTCGGCTTCGATCTGCTGGATGAGATTCATCTCATTCCTCCTTCTTCTGTTGTCGCGCGCCAGAGGGCGGCTGATCCGCGGCGTCGGAATGACGCTGCCAAAGATCGGGCCGCCGTGACCGTGTGTCCTGTTCGGACCGCTCCAACCGCCATTTGGCAATCTTTGCGTGATCCCCCGATCGCAACACTTTGGGGATCAGCCGGCCTTCCCATTCGGGGGGCCGGGTATAGTGCGGGTGTTCAAGCAGCCCCGTTTCGAAGCTTTCGTCCACACCGCTCAAGGCTGCGCCCATTACACCGGGAAGCAGTCGCACGCAAGCATCGAGAAGGACGGTCGCGGCAACCTCGCCGCCCGACAAGATATAGTCGCCGACGCTGACCTGTTCGATGGCGCGGGCTTCGAACAATCGTTCGTCGAAACCTTCGAAGCGGCCGCAGAGCAGGGTGACGCCGGGGCCGTCTGCCAGTTGCCGCACCTTGGCCTGGGTAAGGGGCGCGCCGCGGGGCGTGAGGGCGATGACCGGCGTGCCGTTCGCCACGCCATCGACCGCGGCTGCGACGATATCCGCGCGCAGCACCATGCCGGGGCCGCCGCCCGCCGGTGTATCGTCAACAGTGCGGTGCTTGTCGGTCGCCCAGTCGCGGATGTTGCGGGCATTACATGACCAAATGCCATCAGAGAGCGCGCGACCCGCAAGGCTGTGACCGAGCATGCCGGGGAACATGTCCGGGTAAAGCGTGATAATCGTCGCAACCCAAGACATCAGATCAGCCAGCCGGGATCGACCACGACAGCCTCGCCAAGGTCGGGTACTGCCGGCGGGCGGAATGGCACCATCACGGTCTTGCCGTCGGGATAGGTGATTTCGAGAATGTCGCCGGCGTTGTAGTTTTCGATGGCGGTGACCGTGCCGATGGTTTCGCCGTAGATAGTGACGACAGACAGGCCGATGATATCGGCATGATAGTATTCGCCTTCGTCCAGAGCCGGCAGGCTGGCGCGGGGGACGGTCAGCAATGTGCCGCGCAGGCCTTCCGCCGCGGCGCGGTCGGTGACTTCGGCGAAACGCGCGACAGCGCCGATCTTGTCAGGGCGCAGCGATCTGAGTGTCAGGGTGCGGCCGCCGGCGAGAAAGACCTTGTGAATGGTCAGGCTGTCGAGATCCCGGCCAAAGAGCTTCAGCCGCACTTCGCCGGTGATACCATGGGCGCCAGCAATTGCCGCGAGGGTGACTTCAGTCATTTCGATTTCTTCACGACGATGAGTTGCGGCCAGCACAGATAGAGCGCCGCAAAGGTCGGCAACAACAGGCTGGCCAGTTCCGTTAACGGCGCCGCGGCAAGCCAGCGCGACGACAGTTGATATGCCAGCACCAGTGCCAGCATGAGTGCGACGCGGCGCCGTACCGGCGATATCAATAAACCAATTGCCGCCCCGGCACAGGCCAGGGCGGCAATACGGTCGTTCAGGCCAACGGCCGGGTCTGCTCCCGACCGCGCGACATGTTCATAGGCCAGCCACGCCATGGCGGCGGCCAGCGCCAGCGCCGCGGTCAGGGCGTTGCTGCGGATCAGGCAGCGGTCTCGTCGGTGGCGTCAGCAGCCGGAGCGTCTTCGGCAGCTGGTGCTTCATCGGCAATCGGCGCTTCTTCGGCAACCGGCGCTGCTTCGGCGACAGGCGCTTCTTCAGCCGGGGCAGCAGCGGCTTCGGCAGCGGCAGCAGCGGCGGCTTCAGCAGCGTCCTTGGCGTCGATCACCGCCTGGGCCGCAGCGGCTTCGGCTTCGGCGGCCTTGTCGATCGCGGTCTGGGCGCGTTCCTTGGCCTTTTCGCCGGGTTCACCCTTCTTCAGATTGACGCGTGCTTCGCGGGTGCGGACACCGGCAGCATCAAGGAAACGGGCAACGCGGTCCGAAGGCTGGGCGCCAACCGACAGCCAATGCGCAGCGCGCTCGCTGTCGAGCTTGATGCGCTCGGCCGAGTCCTTGGGCAGCAGCGGGTTATAGGTGCCGATCTTTTCGATGAACTTGCCATCACGCGCGTTGCGCGAATCCGTGACGACGATACGGTAATATGGGCGCTTCTTCATGCCACCACGTGCGAGGCGAATTGCCAATGCCATTGTCTTGTCTTCCTTTGTTGAATTTTTGTGGTTGAAATCTAGCGTTTGGTGAACTTGTCGAAACCGGGGGGAAGGGCGCCGCTGCCGCCGAGAAGGCCGCCGAGCCCGCCCAAACCGCCGCCACCGCCACCCATCTTGGCCATCATCGAAGCCATGCCCTTCATGCCGCCCATCTTGCGCAAGCGCTTCATGGCATTGGCCATTTCGAGTTGCATCTTGATGACCTTGTTGACTTCCTGGACTGTCGTGCCGGCGCCCTTGGCAATGCGGATCTTGCGCTTGGCGGTGAGGATTTCGGGCTTGGTGCGCTCCTTGGGCGTCATCGAACAGATAATGGCCTCCATACGCCCAAGCGCTTTTTCATCGACGGCGCCGCTATCCATCGCCTTTTTGGCCGCAGCCATGCCCGGGATCATGCCGGCAAGCGCGCCGAGACCGCCCATCGCCTTCATCTGGCGAAGTTGGCTGCGCAGATCGTCGAAATCGAACTGGCCCTTGGCCAGCTTGGCCGCCATTTTCTCGGCGTCGGCCTGTTCGATATTGGCAGCAGCGCGTTCAACGAGCGCGACGATATCGCCCATGCCCAGGATGCGCCCGGCAACCCGCTGCGGATCAAAGGCTTCGAGCATGTCGAGCTTTTCGCCGGTGCCGGCAAACTTTATCGGCCGTTCGGTAACGGCGCGCATGCTGAGCGCTGCACCGCCGCGGGCATCACCGTCCATGCGGGTCAGCACCACCCCGGTCAGCGCAACTTCCGCCTTGAAGGCAGTCGCAAC
>JBMOFG010000292.1:0-3475 GCA_049314415.1 Polymorphobacter sp. | reverse complement strand
TAACGCAGTATAGCCTAGAAACGCGAATAGAATAAGGCTAGATTTTGCGCAACCCGGCAAATCTGGGTGTCATTGGAGATCGCCTGTCATGACCGATGTGCCCTATTTGTTGCGCGGCATAATGCCAGTCGGCACTGACAGTTCAACGCTGATATCGTCGTCGAAATATCTCAATTCGGCAGCGCTGCGCGAATGGGTGGCGATGATCGCACTGAAGCGCAACGGCCCGGATTTTCCGCCAGCCGCCGAAATGCACGAATTGATCGGCATTCTCAACTCACTACGTGATTTCGACCATATCGAGGCGATGTTCCACGCCGAGCGCAAGATCAACAAGCCTTTGGATGACTGGTTCAACGCTTGGCACATCTCCGATTATGCGATGGCCGAGCTCAAGGATTGCGCCCCCGGCACTGTCGGTGGTATCTATCACGAGGTCGCCACGGCCGGTAACTATGAAGTCCAGATCGTGCCGTACATGGAGCCGCGCACCCAGTTCGAGTTCTTCAATCTGCGTTCCGGCCAGACCCATGATTACGAACATATCCTGTGCGGCGGCGGCTTCAATTCGATGGGAGAACTCATCCCCTATTGGTACCGACTCACCAATGTCCACAACCACATCCACAACAAGGAACTCGCCGGCGAATTGAGCGTCATGTCGATTCTGGGCACGATGCGCTATGTCGTGCGCACCATGCTGCACTATCCCCAGGTCTGGGAAACGGCGGTGCAGTGCATGCAGCGCGGCATGGCAGTGGGGCAGCAATCGGATGCGCTGTTCCTCGCCCGCATGGAAGATACTTGGCACCTGCCGCTCGCCGAAGCCCGGGCAAAGCTGGGCGTGCGCGGCGCTGAGGACGTTGACACGACTCGTGAAGGCGCGATCTGGTTTGGCACGATCGCGGCCTGAACCGCGACAGGGAGATATCAGCATGGAATTCGATCTGGTCATTCGCGGCGGCACCATCATCGATGGCAGCGGCGGCGAACCTCTCGCCGCCGATCTGGCGGTTCGTGACGGCCGCATCGCCGCGATCGGACCGAACCTTGCCGCCGGGGCAGAGGAGATCGACGCGCGTGGCCGCATCGTCACCCCGGGCTTTGTCGACGTCCACACCCACTATGATGGCCAGGCGATCTGGTCACAGCGTTTGAATCCGTCATCGTCGCATGGCGTCACCACTGTCGTTATGGGCAATTGCGGCGTCGGCTTCGCGCCGTGCCGCGTCAGCGACCGCGACATGCTGATCAACGTCATGGAAGGCGTCGAGGATATTCCCGGCGTGGTCATGGCCGAAGGCCTGCCGTGGAACTGGGAAAGCTTCCCCGACTATCTCGATGCGCTTGATGCCGGCCAGCGCGATATCGATGTCGCCGCCTATCTGCCGCACTCGCCGCTGCGGGTGTTCACCATGGGGGTGCGCGGGGCAGAACGCCAGCCGGCGACTGCCGATGATCTCGCGCTGATGCGCCGGCTGACGCGCGAGGCGATGGCTGCCGGTGCGCTGGGTTTTGCCACCTCGCGCTTGTCGATCCACAAGGCCGCCGACGGTGGCAGTATCCCGACCTTTGATGCCGATATCGCCGAACTCGATGCCATCTGCGCCGGCATGGCCGATGCCGGCACCGGCACGTTGCAGATCGTTCTTGATGCCTTTCGCGGCTGGGATGTGGAGTTCCCGATCATTGCTCAGCTTGCCGCCGCCAGTGGTCGGCCCGCCACGTTCACGCTCGCTTCGGGCAACGACGGGCCACCGCGATGGCGCACCGTCCTCGACATGATGGAAACCGCCAATGCCGGCGGCGCTGCCATCACGGCCCAGGTCATGCCGCGCCCCATCGGCCTGATTGCCGGGCTGGAGCTGAGCGTCCACCCCTTCATCCTGTGCCCGAGTTACGCTGCCATCGCTGCGCTGCCGCTTGCCGAGCGCATAGCAGCGATGCGCGACCCGGCAATGCGCGCCGCGCTGCTCTCCGAAAAACCTGAAGAAGGCCATCCTTTCAACAGCCTGGCGCGCAACTGGCAATGGATGTTCCCGCTCAACGATCCGCCCGATTACGCGCCGCCGGCCAGCGCCAGCATTGCGGCACAAGCCGAAGCGCGCGGCGTGTCGCCTGAAACCATCGTCTATGACCGGTTGCTCGAAACCGATGGCAAGGCCCTTTTTCTCGCGGCGCTGGGCAATTACGAGAGTGGCACACTCGATTCCGCGCGCGAGATGCTCACGCACCCGGCCTGCATCCCCGCGCTTGGCGATGGCGGCGCGCATTATGGCGCTATCTGCGACGCCAGCTATTCGACCTTCCTGCTGGCGCACTGGTGTCGCGACGCAGAGACGGGCCACATCCCGCTTGCCGATGCCGTCCATATGCTGACCCAAAAGGCGGCGCGCGCGGTCGGTCTCGATGATCGCGGGCTGCTGCGGCCTGGCTACAAGGCCGATATCAACATCATCGACATGAACCGGCTGGCGATCGATCTGCCGACCATCGTCCATGATCTTCCCGCCGGGGGACGCCGGCTAGACCAGACGGCACGCGGCTACGATGCGACGATCGTCGCCGGCGAGATCATCCGCCGTCATGATATGGCAACCGACGCTCTGCCTGGCAAACTGGTGCGCGGCGCGCAGTTGGCGCCCGCGTAGCCGCGCTGCGGCATTTTCGCCATGTTGCAACCAATGTCATAATCACCACGTACCTAGTGGCGTCCAGACGTTGGACGGTTTCTTCCAACCCCCAGGAGCCAGACCATGATCAATTCCCGTACCACCCTTGCAGCCACGCTATTTGCCTTTGCTTCGACCAGCCTCGTCGCTTCCCCCTGTGTTGCCAAAATGTCGACGTCTGAGGCCGTCACCGTCGGCGGCGCGCCGATGTATCCGACCAAGGACATCATCGACAACGCCGTCAATTCGGCGGACCACACCACCCTTGTCGCCGCCGTCAAGGCCGCCGGCCTCGTCGCCACGCTGAAGAGCGCCGGCCCGTTCACCGTGTTCGCGCCGACCAATGCCGCCTTTGCCAAGCTGCCGCCCGGCACCGTTGAAAACCTGCTCAAGCCTGAAAACAAGGGTATGCTGACCGCAGTGTTGACCTATCACGTCGTCGCAGGCGCCATGGATTCGAGGGCAATCGCCGCCGCGATCAAGGCCGGTGACGGCAAAGCCGTGCTGACGACCGTCCAAGGCGGCACGCTGACCGCGTCGGTGATGGGCAAGACCCTGATGCTGACCGATGCCAAGGGTGGGATGTCGCACGTCACCATCGGCGACGTCTATCAGTCGAATGGCGTCATCCACGTCATCGATGCGGTCGTGCTGCCGTAACGACTGCTTTTACGGTTGCGTAATGCAGGCGAGGCCCGCGGGCCCGCGCCCGGCCGTCGGACACAAAAAAGGCGCCCCTCCCAGACCCGGAGGAGCGCCTTTTCTGTACCGTGATTGCTGTTACGCGGCGGCTTCGACGCGGT
>JBMOFG010000291.1:0-3478 GCA_049314415.1 Polymorphobacter sp. | reverse complement strand
CTTTGGCATGAAGCATGCAGCCCGCGTCATGAAGCCCGCACAGCGCGGCAGCATCATCAGCATGGCCAGCACGGCCGGCTTGATGGGCGGGCTTGGGCCGCACGCCTATGCGGCGGCAAAGCACGCTGTTGTCGGGATGACCAAGAACGTCGCCGCAGAGCTTTGCCATCTGGGCATTCGTGTCAATGCGATTGCCGCAGCGGGAATGGCCACACCGATGATTGCGAGTTTGCTGACGGGCGATCCGGGCAATATCGGAGAAGCCAAGCGGATTTTGGCCGAATCCTCACCCCTGCACGGGCGCCCCGGTCTGGCCGAAGATGTGGCCAATGCCGCACTTTGGCTGGCAAGCGATGAATCGGGCTACACAACCGGCCATACGCTAACGACGGACGCCGGAGCCACCATTGGCGCCACCGCAGTCATGCCGAGCTTCAGCGAATATCAGCCGATGATCAGGGAAGTGACCGCAAAGGCCCGTTGAAGACGGCCGGTCGATGCACCGCGAAATCGTGGCAGCATCAGTGCTGCTTGAACATTGTCAGCAGGGACGTGGCGAGCCAACCGCTTACGTGATCAGCACTGAACGCTCGAATCACACCTCGGCTCAGGCAATCGTGAACCTGTTCCAACGCTGGTATCGTGATTTGGGGTTGATCGGTTGCTCGTCGCATTCGGGACGGCGGACCTTCATCACCAACGCTGCTCGAAAGATCTCGACGGTTGGCGGATCGCTAAGGGATGTTCAGCATCTGGCGGGGCACTCTTCGCTTCAAACGACGCAGCGGTACATCGAAGGAGACAGCGAAGCCAGAAAGCGAGTGGTTGATTTGATATAGAATTGCATTACAACCTCATCATACGGTTTCTTCCAATAGGTGGGCAATGGAAAGTAAGGAAACAAAATTTTTTTCACTCAATCTAGTGAAAATCTTCGCTGTAGGATCTATTTGGTATATATTTATCATAAAAGGTTTCTCGGAATTTTTCGTTCGATTTGGAATAGCCCCAGTCGATACTGTATCAGATTTGATTGGTGGGTTAATTATACCTATAATTCCAACTTACTTTGTTGCTCGCTATCTGCACAATAAAAAGGGCTATAATTTTCTTTACTCTTGGATGATTGGTGTAATTGCCGTCTGTGCGATATCAACCATTGGAATGCTTAATGGTAAAAATCACTGGTGGTGATGTAACGACGCTCTATCCAAACGGATAGACCTTTCCGTTCCCATCCCCCACGGTCTGGTTGCCCTTCGAGATTCTAGCAGCCAAGGCTGAGGACACGGTCTGCCCATAAAACTTCTCCAACATCTCTACCGAGGTTCCCATCTGCCGAGCAAGTAGGAACGGGCTGGTATCGTTGGACAGCCGCATCGTGGCGTAGAAGTGCCTGAGGGAATACAGCGTCCGTGACCCGCCATTCCGCTCGATTGGCACACCTGCAAATTCGAGCAAGGAGTTGAAGGCAGTTTTCATCGTGTGGATCGGTGTACCGTCCTTATGGCAGAACAGCACCTCGTCGGTCGGCGGGTTCTCGCCCAGCTCCTCGATTCGCCGATCATAGAGGCGCTCAACGTACTTCTGAGCTCCCGCCTGAAACACCACCTCACGGGCACCCGTCTTGCCCCTGACCTCAGCGATCAGTCTGGTGTCATCCTCGGTCTTGGTAGTGCGAAGATCTCCCCAGCGCAGTCCCCGCAGTTCACCGACCCGCAATCCAGTGTTGGCAAGGATGAGAATGTACAGCTGGGTCAGGTTGCGCTGTCTGCTGGTTGCCTTGGTCTGACCCTCTGCCACCCACATACGAGCCGCCTTGTAGATCTTCTGCCACTCCTCCAGCGTGAAGGTCGGGCGCCGTTCCAGAGTTGCTTTTGGCGGGTCGGTGTCAGGGGCAGCCGTGATGTAGCCCTTCGATACGGCGTACTTGAACACGGGGAGGATGCTGGTCCGCTCACGCCGCAGGGTCCCGTTGGATGGCTTGGTGCGGTTGAAGTTCTTCTTCCGCCACTCCCAGTAGTCAGCGAACTCGACGAGTCCGATATCGGTCATCCGCATCGGACCGAAGAAGGTCAGGGCGTAAACCCGAACCCGCTCGATGGTATCCTCCCAGGAACCGCCCTTACGGGTGTGACCCATCGTGGTGACGTGCTTCTCCCACTCAGCGAAGACCTGTTTGAAGGTCTTGGACTTGATGCTGCCGCCCGTTTTGACGTGGATGTAGAGGTCCTCGTAGCAGTTGATGGCGAAGCGTTCGGCTTCCCGCTGGTCTGCCGTCTTGGTGGTGATTCGCTTGTAGCCAGTGGAGTTGGGAACTCGGATACGAGCCTGCCAGACAGGATCTTTCAGACCTGCCCTCTTGTAGAGAATGATCCGACCGTCACCACGAAGGTCGATTCGGACTTCCGCATCCTCAGCCATAAACCGCTTCCCTCTGATATCGTCAGCCTAATCAGGAAGATGGGAGAATGACACCGCTTTTTGTGCACGATTTGTGCATAGCTAAAAAGCGCTATTTAGCCGCACTCCACATCTGTGTGCATTTAAATATCGTTATATATCAATGAGTTGTTGGCGCATCCGACAGGATTCGAACCTGTGACCCCTGCCTTCGGAGGGCAGTACTCTATCCAGCTGAGCTACGGATGCGTGAGGCGCTGTTAGCAGCGCTGTGCGGTTCGCGCCAGAGGGGCCGGTGCGGTTCGCGCGAGACGATGCCGCACTGACCGCCGACAGGGAGGGCGGTTAGCGCTTCGGCTTGGGAACCAGTTCGACGGGGGTGAACTTGCCAAGGCCGCAGCTGGCGCCAGGGCGGATGCCGCCAGCCTGGATGAGGACGGTGATGATATCGACATTGCACAATTGCGACTGCGAGGTTTCATAGCCGAAGGCGCGTTCGAACCCCAGTTGCGGGCAGCGGTTGGGCAGCGTGTTGCGGTAGACCTTGCCATCGTTCATCATGAAATCGATGGTCTGTTCATCGCGCACCCGGGTCTGGCGGATGGTGCCGATGTTGACGCAAGTCACCGCGTCGCCGACGACCTTCGCCTCGGGAGGCGGAGCCGCGGCCGTGGCGGGCAGCGTGGTGGTGACAGCGACGATAAATGCAGCGGCGGCAACAAGCGACAGATGCATCGGGCACATCCTTTTCAATGGCTTGACAAACAATCTACTGTGACCGGGCAGCAGTAAGCAACGCAACTTTTTACGACCCTCACAATCGCAAAGGGCGGCTGAACCCGGGCTGAACCCGAGACCGCGATCAGGCCGGTGTCTTTTCGGCGAAATCGCAAAGGTCGGCGACCGGACACACCGGGCAATGCGGCTTGCGGGCGGTACAGACATAGCGGCCGTGCAAAATCAGCCAATGATGCGCATGTCGGCGAAACGGCGCCGGCGTGCGCGCCATGACCGCGTCTTCAACGGCGCGCACCGTCTTGCCGGGGGCAAGGCCGGTGCGGTTAGCGACGCGAAA
>JBMOFG010000290.1:0-3484 GCA_049314415.1 Polymorphobacter sp. | reverse complement strand
GACCGGCCATCTCCGTGCCGTGCTGGCGCTGGCGGCGCTGGTTGTGCTTACCGGTGCCGGCATCGCGGTCTTTCATGTCGGGGTCGAACAACATTGGTGGCAGGGCATCACCAAATGCGCCGCCACCCTTTCATCGGGTTCGAACGTCGATGTCATGGCGCAGATACTCGCCCAGCCGCTGGTGCGCTGCGACGCTATCCCCTGGTCGCTTTTCGGCATTTCCATGGCAGGATGGAACGCAATGGTTTCAATCCTGATCGGAGGCACGGCGCTATGGCGGCTGAAGTGAGGCATTTGCCCGGGGATGCCCGTATCGATACGCGCCCGATGGTGCGGGTCGATCAGGCCGGCGAAGTCGGGGCGGCGTGCATCTATGCCGGGCAATTGGCCGTGATGGGCGATCGGGCCGGCGTATCGGGTGAAATTCGTCACATGGCCGCGCAGGAGAAGCGCCATCTCGAGGCATTCGACGCGCTGATGGTCCGTCGCGGCGTGCGGCCCACGCTGTTTGCCCCGATGTGGCATGTTGCCGGCTATGCGCTGGGCGCCGCCACGGCGCTGCTGGGGCCCAAAGCCGCGATGGCGGCGACCGTGGCGGTGGAGACCGTCATCGACCAGCATTACGGCGAACAGGCCGAGACACTTGCGGGCGGCGCCGACCCGGAACTTGCGGCGATGGTCGATGATTTTCGCGCTGACGAAGTCGAGCACCGCGATACAGCTGCAAGCCATAGCGGCGCCGATGGTTTTCCACTGCTGCAGGCAGCCATCCGCACCGGCGTGCGGGCCGCGATTGCGGTGGCCAAGCGCGTTTAGCTGCCAATCAAAAGGCCACCCTCGCAACGGCGAAGGTGGCCCTTGAACGCGTTGTGGACCGGGGCAACCACCCCGGTCCAAAGACATCAGAACGCGATGTCGATCGTCGCGCCATAGGTCGCCGGGTCGCCATAGATCACCGAGCCGTAGCCCAGCGCGCCAAAGTCGATCCCGCGCGAGATATATTCGTTGTTGGTGATGTTCTTGCCCCAGAACGTCAGGCTCAGCCCTTTGTTGAAGCTTCCGAGCTTGATGTTGTCGATGCGTAACTGCGCGTCGAACAGGCTGCGGGCATCAGCCTTGATCTGGCTGTTGAACGGTGCTGTCAGCGGGTTGGCAAAGTGGGTATAAGACGAGACATAGCTCCAACCAACGCGTGCCGTCAGCTTGGCATCGTTGGGCAGCGGATAGACGAAGTTCCCCGCCAGATTGGCGGTATAATCGGGTGAGTTGCCCGGCGTGATGACCGACGCGATGTTGCGAATGACGCCGGTGGTGTCGGCACCAGGGAAGTTCTTCACATCCTTGTGAACATAGCCGAACGAGCCGTCCATGCTTAGATTGTCGGTGATCGCCAGCCGGCCTTCGAGTTCGACACCGGTGTAGTTGATCTTGCCGGCGTTGGTGACCTGGGTACCGAAGGTGGCGCCGCCCGGGATCGGGATGGTCGCCTGCAGATCGCTGTATTCGTTGTAGAAGACAGCGGCGTTTAGGCGGAGTCGGTTAAACAGCTCGGTCTTGGCACCAAGTTCATAGGACCAGATGGTTTCCTTATTGAACGGGATTAGACCCAGCTTGGTTGCGGCGTCGGTTGTCTGGCGGGCATTGAAGCCGCCCGACCGATAACCACGGGCAATGCGGCCGTAAAGGTTGACATCATCGCCAGCGCGATAATCGACCGTGAAGTGGCCGGTCGGCGCGCTGAAGCTGGTCTTCCGGCGGTTAAGCGCGAGGTCGGTCGGGTCGGAGAACGGCGTCGCGCCGTTCTGGCTGCGGTCGAAGCCCTTCTTGTCCCATGTGTAGCGCATGCCGAGCGTGATGCCGAGCGGACCGTCGGCACCGCCGGGGCGATAAGTGCCCTGGCCATAGACGGCGAAGCTGTCACCATCGGCCTTGTAGGCCAGCGTCGAGCTGGGCGTCGAGAAGTTGCGGAAGCGGGCCGGATTTGCCGCTGCAAGGCCGGGGCCGAGGGCGCCAAAATTGCCTAGGAAAATCTGGTTGGTATCGAGGATGAAGCCAAAGCTCTGCTCATTCGATTCAGAGCCTTCCTCATGGAAGAAGAAACCGCCGAGCACCCATTGGAAATTGCTGTCATAATTGGAAACGATTTCGACTTCCTGGCTGAACTGGCTCTGCGAACGCAGGTTCTTGGCCTGAAACAGCGGCTGGGTTGTCGTAGGCACCGCCAAGCCGGCAACTACGCCGGCAGCGCCCGGCGGCACCACGAACTGCAGCAGACTAGCGGGCAAGCCGTTGAGCAGGCTGGCGTTGGTGAACAGAGCGCCGCGCACAGTGCCCAGGCCATCAAGGTCGTTGCCTTCGATGTTGTTGTTCCATTCGCGATACGAGGTCGATGAGCGAAGCTTCACCGGACCAGCATCGACTTCGACACGCAGCAGATTGCCCCACAGCCTGTCACGCGAGTTGCGCGCACCGTTAAAGCAGATGCTGTCGAGGCGAGCGCGCTGTACCGGCTTGCCGCAGCCGGGATCGAGCGCCACTGTCGACGCCTGGCCGAGATAGCCGGCAACATTTGCCGGCTGAACCTGGGCAATGCTGCCGCCATCAAGGCTGACATTGGGACGGAAGACGCCATCGCCGACGGCGGCGAGCTGGGGTGCCGGCGCGACACCATCGATGACAGTGTAGTCGAAGATGTTGGTGATGGTAACGTTATCGCTCGGCTCGATCTTGACCGCGACGCGGAAGGCATCGGTATTATTGCTTCCAGGATCACGGCTGTTCTTGGGTTCGAGCAGATTGTTGACAACCCCGTCACGCTGCTTGTGAATATAGGACAGCGTTGCCGACAGCGCGTCACCGAGTTTGCCGGTATTGAGGATCGCGCGGCCGGTCCACTGATTGTAATTGCCATAGCCAGCACGGACCTTGAGGCCGAATTCGTCATCGGGCAGCTTGGTGATGAAATTGACCGCGCCGCCGGTGGTGTTACGGCCGAACAGCGTTCCCTGCGGCCCGCGAAGCACTTCCACCCGCTCGATTTCGGCAACTTCGAACGACGCGGCAGACGACCGCGCCAGATAGACGCCGTCAAGGTACATGCCGATCGGCGAATCATAACCCTGGGTCTCATCGGCGGCGGTCGGGATACCGCGGATGGTAATGACCGCGGCCGTGGCGTTGGTGATGCCGCCCGCGACCGAAACGTTCGGCGCCAGCGCGCTGATGTCGCGCACCTCGCTGATGCCGATCAGGTCAATCTTAGCAGACGGGATGGCCGAAATCGCGATCGGCGTACGCTGGAGGTTTTCGCCACGCTTTTGGGCGGTGACGATGATTTCTTCAAGGCCATTGCTGTCGGCAGCCACAGTCTGCGCCATCGCGGCAGATGCGGCGAGACTGGTACCGGCGAGCAACACCAAGGTCAGAGCACGGTTGAACGTCTTCATTATCAGCAATCCCCCAAAAAAACCGCCGCCCGGATTCT
>JBMOFG010000289.1:0-3492 GCA_049314415.1 Polymorphobacter sp. | reverse complement strand
ACCATCACAATCGTTCGCGCCGATTGCACGGTATTGGCCCCGCGCATAGCCACCACGGCGTTGTCATCACCGGCGAAGCGCTTGCGCACGAAGAAATTCGGCGTGTACTTCATCAGGTCTTCGACGTTGATCGCATTGATCGCATCGAAGTTTTCCTTGCCGAGCGACACCGAAAGCCCGCGCGGAACCACCGTGATCGTTGCATCGGTTTGCCCGACGACGAGAATTGTCGCGCCATCGGCCTCATCAGCCGCTACCTCATCGGCAGGAGCCTGTTTTTGGGTGTCGCCCTCAGCAGCCCAAGCGGGGGCTGAAACGACGAGCGCTGCAGACAGCGCGATCCATGAACTTCGCATGAAGTTATCCTTTAATATCAAACTGATTTTGAAGTATGAAAGATGCGCCGTAGTCGCTCTCAGCCAAAGGGCTTACGGCTCGTCGTCAACCGCACAGTTATCCGGTCCTGTAGGTGCTCTCAGCTGATATGTGCTGTATGGCGATGACCATTCACTATGGTTTGCGCGCGGCTTAAGTAGCGGCGCCCAAGGTTACGCGCTCAGAAACATCCGAACCATGAACGCGACTGCCAGTGCCGGTCTGGCACATGGTCTGGAAGTCGTGACCGGTCTTTCTGCATTTGCGGGACGGGAGGGGCAGCCTGTCGGTCCGGCAAGGGCCGGACTAGGCTTATGTCAGGTAAGAGCGGGCGGGCCGCGTAGTGGCGGGCGCAGCCAGCCGATGGCCGCCAGGCGCAGCGGTGTGGTGGCGGCAAGGCCCAGCGCCAGGAAAATGGCAAAAATCTGCAGCGCGACGGATGGCGGCACATCCGGCAGCGCCGGGGTTCCAATGCCGCTGAACGCGCAGGGGCCGTCATGGCCAGCGCCACGGTCGGGTGCGGTCGGTATGGCATCCTTGCCGAAGCTGACCTGTTGTTCGCCGCTGCCCGAGCACAGTGTGAACATCACGCCGTTGGCCGACGCCATCGGCATCCAGCCGACGGGCACCATCAGCCGCAGGCACAGCGCCAGCACGGCGGCAGCAAGGCCGAAGCTGAAGGCGATGCTCGCTGTCGGGTCGCGCCGAGTCATTAACGACGCCCTGTAGAACGCATCACCAATTATAGGAAGCTTATTCGTGGTGGTGGTACGCGGCAGGTTCGCCATGATCGTCATGCAGGCAGACGCTGATTCGGTTGATCGTGCCAACTATAGCTCGCGTTAGGCACGGATGCGGTTGGCACCATCAAAGCCCGGAATGTCAGCTCTCGCCGAAATCTGTCGTTCGGCGTCCCAGCGAGGAGCTACCGAAAAGTCCCAAAATCGGTCATTAGCGCCGGATTATTTGCAAGATGACGGCATGGCGGGTTTCGGAGACGGCTTCGTATCCCCTGCCCACATAGCGACATCACAGCACACGCCCCGTGCCTCTACCCCCGCTATACGCACCCGCATGACCTTTCCTGCCACCCGCGCCGACGCGCTTGCCCGCCTCGAAGCCTTTCTCCCCCGTGCGGGACGCGCCTATGCAGCGACGCGCAATGACGATGCCGGGCCGAGGGCGGCGGGGAGCACATCGCGGCTGTCGCCCGCCATCCGCCGGCGGCTGGTCAGCGAGGCCGAGGTGTGTGTGCGGGTGGTCGGCGCGCAGGGTTTTGGCGCGGCGGAGAAATTCATCCAAGAAGTGTGCTGGCGGACCTATTGGGTAGGCTGGCTCGAGCAGCGGCCGGCGATCTGGATGCGCTATCTTGCCGATGTCGAGCGGTTGGCGGGGGAGCGGCACCCGATGCTCGATAAGGCGCTGGCCGGGCGGACAGGGATCGATTGTTTCGACGCTTGGGTGGCCGAGCTGACCGACACCGGCTGGCTGCACAACCATGCCCGGACGAACTTTGCCAGCATCTGGATCTTCACGCTCGGCCTGCCGTGGCAATTGGGGGCGGATTTGTTTTATCGCCATCTGCTCGATGCCTGCCCGGCGTCGAACACCCTGTCGTGGCGCTGGGTGGCGGGGGTGCAGACGGTCGGCAAAAGCTATGCCGCGCGCGCCGAAATCATCCGGGCGCGCAGCGGCGGGCGCTTCGCCGTGACAGCGCCACTGGCGCGCGAGGCGGTGGCACTGCCGCCCGATTTTATCCCGCCGCCGCAGGGGCTGCGCCCCGCCGGGCGCGCCGATCCCGCCTTGCGCACCGGCCTGTTCGTGACGACGGCCGATCTGTCCCCCGAAATGCGGCCGCTGCCGCCGCTGGTGGCGGTGGCGGCGACGACGCGGATCGGCGGCGCGCCGGCAGCGGTGAAGCGACTTTTTGCCGAAACTGCGCTCGCCGACGGGTTGGCGCGCGCCGCCGCCCATGCCGGTTGCGCGCCGGATCGGTTGGACGAGGCCGACGCGATCACCGCGATGCGCGACTGGGCCGCGCGGCACCGGTTGCAGCAGGTGGTGACGGCGGAGGCCGCGGTCGGCCCGGTGGCAGACCGGCTTGCGGCGCTCGCGGCGGCGCTGGCGGGGGATCGCGTGCGGTTGGTAGCGCTGCGGCGCGATTGGGATGCGGCGGCCTGGCCGCTGGCGACCAAGGGCTTTTTTGGCTTCAAGACGGCAATTCCAAAATTGCTCGCGCTAGCGTCATGAAACTGGCGTAAAGCGGAGCGATGATACGCGCCCTTCCCCTTGTCCTGCTCTGCCCCTTGTTGACCGCTTGCGTCGCCACAACCGTGGTAGGTGCCGCGGTTACCGTGGCAAAAGCGCCTTTCCAGATCGGCAGTGCGGTGATCGATGCCGCGACGACCAGCCAGGACGAGGCCGACCGCAACCGCGGCCGAGCCTTGCGCAAGCAGGATGAAGCCGACGCCAAGGCGGCGAAGAAGGCCGAAAAGGCGCGGCGCAAGGCGGAACGCGACGATGATTGAGCCAAATCTGGCCTGAACCCGGAACGGGGTCAGACCAGCCCATCAGCGCACCGGTATCAGGGATTGGCGGCCATCGGCCTGCGGTAATCGAGCGGCGGTGCACGGTCGCCGACCATCGCTTGATAGCGGAAATCCGTACCGCGCTTTTGCTCGAGCTCCGACCGTGCAGCCGCCAGCACGTCGGGGCTGCGGAACAGGTCGGCCGCAGTCAGCGCAATGGCCTTCGCCGCTACCACGCCGCCCTTGGCCCCGATCGACATGCCCGATGCCGCTACCGCCTGCCAACTGTGCGCCGGGGTGCCGGGGACCCAGGTTGCCGCCGACATGCCGACAGTGGGGGTAACCCAGCTGATGTCCGACACATCGGTCGAACCGCCGCCGTCGCCGCCACTGATCGGGCGCACATCGGTGACCGATGCGAGCGGCCGTTTCGTCGGCAGGGTCGGCGCAATCGCATCGGCCCAGCGGCTTTCCTCGGCGCTCCACGTCACTCCACCGACAGCTGCCAGGTTGCGGTGCATGACGCCGGCGAGCACATCATTGCCCAGCATCGAATAAACACCGCCGGTCGCTTCGAAATCGACGGTGG
>JBMOFG010000288.1:0-3518 GCA_049314415.1 Polymorphobacter sp. | reverse complement strand
CGCCGGAGGCCCTTTTCTACCGCGGCTGCGGCGTAAGCTTCGTCCCGGGAATCCCCGCCAGAATGATGTTGATCAACTTCGCATTGTCCCATTCGGGCTTGCGCGGCGGGGCATCACCGGTGCGCAGCACGATGAGCTGCTGCGACGGGACGATATAAACGATCTGGCTCGAATTGCCGTCGAACATCACGACATCGTTCGACAGATAGGGTTCGGAATGTAGCACCTTGGGCAGCGGTCGGGTCGGGTTGGCAAAGCCGCGCCGCTCGATGAAGGTGCCCCCGATCCACAGCCCGAGGCCATAGTGCGGGTTCTGCGCAGTGGGGGTCTTCATCGCCGCGACATAGCGCTTGGGCAGCAACTGCTTGCCGCCCCATTTGCCGTCCTGGGCGACGAGCATCGCCATGCGGGCGAAGCTTTCGGCGGGCAGCAGCGCGCAGCAGCCGCTATGGGCGAGGCCGCCCGGCCGGTTGATCCAGACCTGGCCGCCGGGGGCACCGATCGGTTTGAGCACTTCATTGCCGATGAATTCGGCATAGCGGCGGCCGGTGGCGCGCCCAATGATCAGCGCGATCAGTTCCGAGGTGGCGTTGCTGTATTCATAAATGCTGCCCGGCGCGTCGGTGAGCGGATATTCCTCGAGGATGATCTTTTCGTGGAAGGGGTGGAGATAGGCGCGGCTCCAGATGTTCATCGGCTCGACCGACTGGCCCTGTGCGAGCAGCCCCGAGCGCATGTCGAGCAGGTGGCGGATCAGCATCGCAGCCTTGGGCGTGCCGCGCCATTCGGGGATGAAATCGGTGACCGGCTGGTCGAGCGACCTGACTTTGCCAAGCGCGATGGCGCGGCCGATGGCGAGCGCGGTGATCGGCTTGGCGAGCGATTTCGAGACAATTCCGGTCGCCGCCGTGGTGCTGCCGAAATATTGTTCGGTGACGAGCTTGCCCTTGTGGATGACGATGAAGGCGCTGGAGTTGTTGGCCCCGGCATAGGCGGCGGCGGCCTTGAGCGCGTCGGCGCTGATCGTCGGATGAGCTTCGATCGGTAACGGCTTTGGTGCCGCTCCGGGGACGGCTTCGAGTGGATCATAGCGGCTCAGTTCACCGCGGCCGCTGGTGGCGATGTCCTGAAAGCGCGCTGCATAAACGGCTTCGACGTCGGGCGGATAATCGGCGGCCATCAGCAGCGGCGTGAGCGCAAGAGCAGCGAAACGAAGCACAGCAAGTCGAAACACATGGCGCATTGCAATTCCCGGATGACGACGTGGCCAATCTGGCCATGCCGCCATGCTGGCGCAGGTTATGCGCGGCGTCCATCCACCCAGCGGATAAAGCTGCGGCATTTCGCGCCGGCGGCCGGGCTTTGCCTAGCTTTGCCGGGCTGGGAGAATTGACCGATGCCGCGCACAAACTATCCCCTCGATACCAGGATCGCCGGCTGGCTGGTTGCCGCCGGCTATCTCGCCCATTCGCTGATGACGGTCTTTCTCGCGCGCGCGGATCGCTTTGGCCCGCTGCGCGAAAGCTATCGCGGCGGGCATTATCTGCTCGGTACGATCGTGCTGCTGCTCGTCCTGTGGCGGCTGTGGCTGTGGCGCCGCGACAAGTCCGTGGCGCCGGCGCCGGGCGTGCCCGCGGGACTGCATCATTGGGGGCGCTGGCTGGCGCTGGTCGCCTATTGCGTCATCGTCGTGGCGCCGGTGCTCGGCATTTTCTACGCCTGGGCCGATGAGCTGACCATCCACCTCGGGCCGTTCATCACCCTGCCCAATCTGATGCCGCGCGACCGGTCGGTATGGATGTTCACCGGCTATTTTCATTCGGGCATCGGCTTCATGGTGCTGATCCTCAGCGCCACGGCGTTGCTGACGACCGCCTGGGGGCTGCTCCGCCATGGTCGCGGCCTGCTGGCGATCTTCCCCCCCGGCTTCGGCGCGCAGATCTTTCTCGGCGTGTCGCTGACGGTCTATTCCTTTGCCACCTTCCGCTCGCCGGAGCCGGGGCCGCGCGCCGTTGCGACCTTCTGGGCGCTGTGCGCGCTGGTCGGTAGCGTCGCCTGGCTGATCCATCGCAAGCCCGGGCCCGCAAAGGCGGCGCGCCCGCTGGGGTCGTTCGCCCGTGTCGCCGTACCGGTAACGGCACTGTCGCTGCTCGGGCTCGGCGCTTATGGCCCGCATGCGCTGTTTCGCGTCACCCCTTGGCCGATGGGCGAGACGGTCAAGGCACCCGACGGCCAGACGTCACACCAGACTGTCGCCGATCACCCGGCGGCGCGCGTGACGATCACCCCTGAAACGCCCTTCGAAGCCAAAGTGCGTGCCGAAACCTATAAATGGTGCCGCTTCTGCCACACGGTCGAAAAGGATGGCCCGCATCTCGTCGGCCCCAACCTCCACCATATCTTCGGTCAGAAAGCCGGAACGGTACCCAATTTCACCTATACGACGGTGATGGCCGATGCCGGCCGCCACGGGCTGGTGTGGACCGACGAACGTATCGCCTGGTATATCGCCGATCCGCAAAAGCACATGCCGGGCACCGCGATGATCGTGTCATCGGGGCCGATTCCCGACCCCGAAGTGCAGCAGGCGGTGGTCAATCTGTTGCGGCGCGAGACGATGGCAGATGTGCCCCCGCTCCTTGATTGACCGCAGGCCGGATAGACCTACTACGCCTTGCGATGCGCCCCGGCGTTCGCGCATGATGCGGGCATGAACCAGATCGACACACGCGTTTCGACCGGCCTCAAGGCCGCCTGGGGGCTGGGCTCGGTCGGCACGGTGACGGTGCTGACGATCAATTCGCTGCTTTTGCTGTTCTTCATGACCTCGGTGCTCGGCCTGGCGCCGGCGCTGGCCGGCAGCCTGTTGTTCGGGGCCAAGCTGATCGACGCCATTGCCGCGCCGGTGCTGGGCGGGGTCAGCGACAGCTGGCAGGGCAGGATGGGCCGCCGTGCGCCCTTTCTGCTGGCCGGCGCCTTTGTCTCGGGCCTGGGTGTCGCCATGGTGTTCAACCCGCCCGCCGCCTTTGATGCGATGTTGCCGGTGTGGATCATGATGAGCCTGATCGTCATCGCGCTCGGCTATACGTTGTTCAACGTGCCCTATATGGCGATGCCGGCCGAAATGACCGACATGCCCGCCGAGCGCACCTCGATCATGTCGTGGCGGATCACGTTTGTCTCGATAGGCGGGTTGATCACCGGGCTGGTGCCGCAGCTGGTCACCAAGCTGGGCGGCGGCCGCACCGGCTATGGCATCGTCGGCTTCATCCTGGCGGGCGTCGTCATCGCCGCCATGCTGTCGGCCTTTGCCGCGGCGCGGCGCACGCGTCAGGTGGCGGGCGGGGCGCAGGCCGGCGGCTTCAAACGCTATCTCGTCGTGCTGCAGAACCGCCCGTTCATGCTGATCATCGCCGCCAAGGTCTGCCAGCTCGTCGGGCTCGCCAGCCTGACCGCGTCGATCCTGTTCCTGATGAAGAATGTGCTGTTGCAGCCGGAATCGACCATCGGCCTGTATG
>JBMOFG010000287.1:0-3523 GCA_049314415.1 Polymorphobacter sp. | reverse complement strand
GATCGTAATCGCCGGGCGGTTGCTTGTGCCGCCCTTGTTCCTGCAAGCCGCGCGAACACGGCGGCCCGAACTTTTCCTTGCGGCGGCGCTCGTCGTCCTGATCGGCAGCGCCGGCGTTGCCACCGCCGCCGGCCTGTCCCCCGCTGTTGGCGCCCTGGTAGCGGGCACAATGCTGGCTGAAACCGAATATCGCCGCCAAATCCAAGCGGCCATTGCACCTTTCCAAGGCCTTTTGCTCGGCGTTTTCCTGATCTGGGTCGGAATGCAACTCGATCTTGCAGCTGTCGCGGCAGATCCGCTGTTCATTCTCGGCAGCGTGGCAGCGGTCTGCCTGATGAAGTCGGGCCTACTCTACCTGTTGCTGCAATTTTTTGGCCGCGGTCGCGGCGTGGCGGCACACATCGCGCTGCTGCTCGCGGCGCCCTCTGAAACAAGCCTCATTCTGCTCGCAGCAGCCACTGCCGGCGGGCTGTTACCCGCCGGAGTCGCCGCGGCTGCGCTGCTGGTGACGGGCCTTTCATTGGCAATTGCGCCGCTACTCGGCCTTGCTGGGCAGCGACTTGAAAGCCGGTTCGGCCCCGAACGCAGCACCGACCATGGCCCCGAGGCAAAAGTCCCGGGCCGCACGATCATCATTGGCTACGGCCGGGTTGGCCGGCTTGTCGCCGCCATGCTCGAAGCGCATGATCAACCTTATCTCGCCGTCGACAGTGACCCAGACGAAGTCATTCGCCTGCGACTCGCGGGCAAGCCCATTGTTTATGGTGACGCCCGTCGCCCGGAACTGCTCGATTCGCTTGGACTCGAAACGGCCCGCGCCGTGGTATTGACGATCGATGCGGCGCAAAGCCTCGACACGCTGGTGCGCCTGATCCGTGATCGCCACCCGGGTTTATGCGTCGTCGCCCGCGCCCGCGACGCGGAACATGCGAAACGGCTTTACGCAAAGGGCGTGACCGATGCGGTGCCTGAAACGGTCGAATCGAGCTTGCAACTTGCCGAAGCCGTCCTTGTGGATCTTGGCGTGCCGATGGGCCTGGTCATTGCCTCGATCCACGAAAAGCGGGCTGAACTGCGCAGCCGTATTCAGCGCGACCGCAGCGCCCCGCTGCATATCGCGCCGGCACGTCGCAAACGCGGCGAATAAGCTGGCTATTTCGACGACGGATTGGACGCATTGGGCGGTTTGGGTTTGGCTGCCTTTGGCTTACGAGTTTCCTTATTTGATTTTGCCTGACCTTTGGCCATCATCTCATCCTTTGTTATCGACCCGATGACGTTGGGCCGGTCATGCATGAAATGCACCCCAATTCGATTCCAAAGCATCAAAATGGTGCAAGATGGCGCTGCGATACTAGCCATAAGTGCATTCAGGACCTAAGCAAAGCCAATGGTTTGCCAAAAAATCCTTCGCTGAAATGCAGACGTTGCCGATCCGTCTTTTTTCCCGGCTGGGGGAATATCTACGGGGCAACCCCAATATCATCGAAGCCGTCATTGCTTTGCTGATCAAGCTGGTGGGTGCCGGACTGAGCTTCGGCTTCAGCTTTCTGGTGGCACGCCAGCTTGGCGCTATCGGCAATGGTAATTTCGCGCTCGCCCAGTCGACAGCCTTTGTCGCGATGACAATTTCGTTGATGGGGCTCGACTATGTACTGCTCCGCACGATGGCCGGCGACATTAAGCAAGGCAATACCGGTGCGGCTCGTGGCGCCTTGCGAACCGCGTTGTCGATCGCCACGACCAGTGCCGTCGTGATTGGTGCCGGCGTGACGCTGTTCGGCGCACCGCTGTTGCAGTCGCTCATCGGCGGGGGGCTGGAACCCGGATTGCTGCTTTTGTCCGGCATCGCCGTCCTGCCGCTCGCGCTTAATCGAATGGCTGCAGTTTCGCTGCGCGGTTCGGGCGCCGTGCAGGCGTCGCTATGGTTCGACGGCCCGCAGGCGATGTTACTGGCAGCGGGCATACTGATCGCCCTGCTGGTAGCAAAGGTGCCGGTCACTGCTCGCGATGTCGTTTTACTCTATTTCACCACGGCCGGGCTCAACGCGATCATTGCCTGGTTCGTGTATCACCGCCGGTCACGCGACTGGGCGGCACCAATCTCAATGCCTGGTCAAGCGATGTTGCAGCAAGGCGCGCAGGTTTCGTTTGTAGTGCTCAGCCGCATGTTGCTCGACTGGGTGGTTCTGGTCACGCTGAGTGCCAGCCGGTCGACATTCGAGGTCGGGCAGTTCCGTACTGCCTGGCAGATCGCGGGCTTGATAATGTTGCTGGTAACCACCTTCGATACCGTTGCCGGTCCGCGCATCGCGGCGGCCTTTCGTGTCAGGGATATCGCAACGATCCATCGCATCATGCGCCAACAGGTCGGCACCATGAGCCTGTTTTCACTGCCACTCTTTGTACTCACACTCGGCTTTCCGGAGTGGGTATTGGGATTGTTCGGGTCCAGCTTCGTTGGCGGCGCCACCGCGCTGCGTATCCTGGCTCTGGGACAACTCGTCAACATCCTTGCCGGGCCGATCGGGGTAGTGCTGTTGATGACCGGCAATGAACGCCAGTCACTTTATGTTTCGGTGATCAGCCTCGCCATGCTCGCTGTTTGCTGCGTAACCCTTATTCCGGCCTATGGCCTTAACGGCGCGGCAATGACAACGGCGCTGATCGTCGCGACGCGCACATTGACCAGCGTTGTTATGGTGCGCCGCGTATTTCGCACGATCTGAGTTGCTCTCACAGAAACGCCCGCTCCGATGAACCGAAGCGGGCGCTCTGTCCGGCGAGTTTTCAGGCAGCCTTATCGGCAACCAACAGGCGAACCGGTTGCTTGGTGCCAGCGACGACTTCCTGGTCCACGATTATTTCCTCTACGCCTTCGAGCCCCGGCAGTTCGAACATTGTATCGAGCAAAATCGATTCCATGATCGAGCGCAACCCGCGCGCGCCAGTCTTGCGTTCAATGGCGCGCTTTGCGATCGCCGAAAGCGCATCCGACTGGAAGGTCAGCTTCATGCCTTCCATCTCGAAAAGACGGGCATATTGCTTCGACAGCGCATTTTTGGGTTCGGTAAGGATCTTGATCAACGCTGGCTCATCAAGGTCCTCAAGCGTCGCAATTACTGGCAGCCGCCCAATGAATTCGGGAATCAAACCGAAACGCAACAGATCCTCGGGCTCGCATTTCATCAACAACTGACCAACACGCCGTTCGTCAGGCGCTGCGACATGCGCGCCGAACCCGATCGATTTGCCCTGCAGCCGGTCCCCGATGATGCGGTCAAGACCTGAAAAGGCACCGCCGCAGATGAACAGGATGTTCGTCGTATCGACCTGCAGAAACTCCTGCTGGGGATGCTTGCGCCCGCCCTGCGGCGGCACGGAGGCCGTTGTGCCTTCCATAATCTTGAGCAGCGCCTGCTGGACACCCTCACCCGACACATCGCGCGTGATCGACGGATTGTCGGCCTTGCGGCTGATCTTGTCGATTTCATCGATGTAGACGATGCCGCGCTGGGCGCGT
>JBMOFG010000286.1:0-3527 GCA_049314415.1 Polymorphobacter sp. | reverse complement strand
GATGCTGACCTGCGGCCATTATGACGCGTCGGGGGAATTCGCCTTCCAGGTCGGGTTGCCGGCCAAATCGGGGGTCGGCGGCGGCATCCTCGCCATCGCGCCGGGGCGCGCCAGCATCGCAGTATGGTCGCCGGGGCTTTCGCCGCAGGGCAATTCGCTGCTCGGCACGGCAGCGCTTGAGCAACTGGCGCAGGCCATGGGCTGGAACGTGTTCAACCCGGACGTCTGATCGCCCCGGCGCGCGGGGGCATCATGACACATTGCGCCCCCTGCCCCGGCGCGTAGAGCGGCACTATGGCTCCCCCTTCCTCCAGCGGCCGCGCCGTGCCCTCCGGGCGGATCGCGCGTCTCGCCGCTTTCGGCAGCATGGCGGGCGGCGTTGCCGGTAACATGCTCGCCGGTGGCGCCCGCGCACTGGCGCGCGGTGAACGACCAAGCATTGCCGGGCTGCTGCTCACCCCCGGCAATGCCACGACGATTACGGCGCAGCTCGCCAATCTGCGCGGCGCCGCGATGAAGATGGGGCAATTGCTGTCGATGGGCGGCAGTGACCTGGTACCGCCCGAACTGTCCGACATCCTCGCCCGGCTGCGCGCCGATGGCCAGCACATGCCGCCGGCGCAACTGCAGGCGGTGCTCGACAAGCAATGGGGCAAGGGCTGGCGCACCCGCTTCGCGCGCTTCGACGTGCGGCCGATCGCGGCGGCCTCGATCGGCCAGGTGCATCGCGCCCAGACCCGCGATGGCCGCGACCTCGCCATCAAGATCCAATACCCCGGCGTGCGCCAGAGCATCGACAGCGATGTCGACAATGTCGCCACGCTTGTCCGCCTGACCGGGCTGTTGCCCGCCGGGCTCGACATTGCGCCGCTGCTGGGGGAAGCCAAGCGCCAGTTGCACGAGGAAGCCGATTACGCCCGCGAGGCGCAATGCCTCGCGCGTTTCGGCAGCCTGCTCGCCGATTCGCCCGATTTCATCGTCCCCGGCCTGCACCCCGATCTCACCACCAGCGATGTCCTCGCCATGGATTTCGTCGCGGGCGTCGCAGTCGAAAGCCTCGAGGCGGCGCCGCAGGAGACACGCGACCGCATCATGACGCTGCTGCTCGGGCTGCTGTTGCGCGAATTGTTCGAATTCGAGGTGATGCAGACCGACCCGAATTTCGCCAATTATCGTTATGACCGCGCACAGGAACGCCTCGTGCTGCTCGATTTCGGCGCGACACGACAGTTCGGGCCCGAAGTTGCCGACCGCTATCGCCGCCTGCTCGTCGCCGGCATGGCGCCCGACCCCGCCGCGGTACGTTCGAACACGCAGCGCGCCATGCTCGACATCGGCTTTTTCGGCCCCGACACCCCCGAGCGCCACCAGACGCGCATCATGACGATGTTCGAAACCGGCATGGTGCCGCTGTGCACGACCGGTATGTTCGACTTCGCCGCCACCGACATGACAGCGCAAATCCGCGACGAAGGCCTCGCCATGGCGCAGGACCGCGATTTCTGGCACCTGCCGCCCGCCGACACGCTGTTCCTGCAGCGCAAATTTGCCGGGCTGTTCCTGCTCGGCAACCGGCTGCAGGCCCGGGTCAACATGGGCGCGCTGCTGGCGCCGTATCGCTGACGGGCAGAACCCGCCGCGACCCCGGGCCGGTGCCATCCGCGGGCAAGCGACCCTATCCGACCAGCGCCAGTCGCGGCGGGTCGATCGCTTCGCTAGCCACATGTTCCGCCCCGAACGCCCGGCCCAGTTTCGCCAGCGTTTCGGCATCGAGCAGATAGTCGCGCGCCAGACACAGCCGCGCCAAGCCCACCGGCGTCCTTACTTCGGCGACCATTTCGCCGCGCCCCTTGCCGCGGCAATCGGCGACCAGTCCTGCAAGCCGTTCGGCATCCGCGATGCCGGTGACCGCCACCACCACCCTGCCCCGCGCCCGCTTTGCCATGTCGGTCAGCGAGGTGACGCCGCGCACCGTGACGCGCGGGACATCCTCGCCTTCGCGCCACATCAGTTCGGCCTGGATCAGCACCGATGGCGCATCCTTGGCAATCGCCTCGATCCGCGCCTGGGCATCTTCGTCGAAACAACTGCCGACGAACTGGCCGCTGCGGTCGGAGAAGGTGATGAGCAGATAGCGATTACCCTTCCCCTGTTGCGGCGTGCGCCAGCGCACCTCCTCGATCAGCCCGGCCATGACGACGCCCTTCTTGCCGCCGCCGCTCGGCGCCGGCAGCGCCGCGACTTCAGCAAAGCTGAGCGCCCCCTGGGTATCGAGCACCGGCCGCCACGCCTCGACAGGATGGCCCGAGAAGTAGAAGCCGAAGGCGTCCTTTTCGTGCGACATGGTCTCGGCCATCGTCCAGCTGACATTGGGCACCAACATCGCCAATCCCTGGTCGGTGCTTTCGCCGAACAGTGCCGCCTGCGCCGCCACCCGCGCTTCCGCCGCCGCCTGGGCGGTCCCGAGGATCGACTCAGCCAGCAGATAGACCCCGGCACGATTGCCATCGATGGCATCGAAGCAGCCCGCCGCGATCAGGCTTTCGAGCTGGCGCTTGTTGAGCAGCTTGGGGTCAACACGCTTCGAAAAATCGGGGAGCGCCGCATAGCCATCGCCGCGGCCGGTGACGACATCCTCCATCGCCTTTTCGCCGACATTCTTGAGCGCGGCGAGCGCATAGCGCACCGCCAGCTTGTCGCCGGCGCTTTCGACGCTGAAATCGGCCTGTGAGCGGTTGATGCACGGCGGCAGCACGGCAACGCCCGAGCGCCGCGCATCCTCGGTGAACGCCGCCAGCCGGTCGGTATTGGTGATGTCATAGGCCATTGACGCGACGAAGAATTCAACCGGATGATGCGCCTTCAGCCACGCCGTCTGGAAGCTGACCAGCGCATAGGCCGCAGCGTGCGACTTGTTGAAGCCGTAATTGGCGAATTTGAGCACCAGATCGAAGATCGCACTCGCCGTCGCCTTGTCGATACCATTTTTGTCGGCCCCTTCGGCGAAGCGTTCCTTCTGCGCCACCATTTCGGCGTGAATCTTCTTGCCCATGGCGCGGCGCAACAGATCGGCTTCACCCAGGCTGTAGCCGGCCAGTGTCCGGGCGATCTGCATCACCTGTTCCTGATAGACGATAATGCCGTAAGTCTCGCGCAGGATCGGCTCCATCAGCGGATGGAGCAGTTCGACCGCCTCGCGCTTGTGCTTGCGGTTGGCGAAGGACGGAATATTGTCCATCGGTCCCGGGCGATAGAGCGCGCCGAGCGCGATGATGTCGCCAAAGCAATCGGGCCGCACCTGGCCGAGCGCGCGGCGCATGCCTTCTGATTCGAATTGGAAAACACCGACCGTGTCGCCGCGGGCCAGCAGCTTATAGACTTCCGGGTCATCGAGCGGCAGCGCCAGCCAGTCGACGCTCACCCCGCGATCCGCCAGCAGTTTGGCGGCGCGATCGAGCACCGACAATGTCTTCAGCCCGAGAAAGTCGAACTTGACCAGCCCGGCCTTTTCCACCGCCTTCATTTCG